>NZ_JBFAWY010000004.1:0-54569 GCF_040680575.1 Streptomyces sp. NPDC052020 | reverse complement strand
CACCCATCGTGATGGTGCCGTCCTTCTCATAAGCCAGAAGATCGGCCTTGCCGTCACCGGTGACATCCGCGAAGGAAAGCCGGCCGTCATACCCGCCGAACCCGGACGTGATCTTGTGATAGTCGGTGAACCCGTCACCGAAACCACGCCCCATCGTGATGGTGCCGTCCGGCTCGTAGACAGCCAGATCGGCCAAACCGTCACCGGTCAGGTCCTTCGTCGTCTTGCCGGCACCGCTGTCCACGATGTTGTTGTAGCGGCGCGGGCTGAAGGTGCCGTGGCCCGACCAGTAGGGGTAGGGGATGGTGCGGTGTACCGCGCCAGTGCTGCCCGCCTGCTCGTAAGCGTCGTACGACGTGCGGCTCGAGTCGGTCCAGCCGTTGAAGATGACGACGTGGCCGTCGGCTCCCGCCGCCGGGTTGAGCAGGATGTCACCCGGCTTCAGGGAGTCCTTGTCAATGGCACTGGTGAAGTTGAGGAGCGTGCCTGTGGTCTCCCCGTAGTTGTTGGCGGAGGACGACTTCAGGTGCCACGCCATCGAGACGAAGCCCGAGCAGTCCGTTCTGTAGGTGCCGTTCGCGTCCGTACGGTACGAGGTCATGCTGTACGGCACGCCCGCGTCCACCCAGGTCTTGGCTCTGCTGATGACCTCCGCGCGGGTGATCTGGCCTCCCACGGCGGAGTCCGCGGCCAGTGCCGCAGGAGCGGACTGTGCCGACGGCAGGCTCAGGCCGCGCTTCTTGGCCGCGGCCTGCAACTGCTCCTTGGTGGCGGTAGTGGGGTTGGGCACGGTCGGCGCGAACGGGGTGATGGTGCCGTCGGCCGGAGCGGAGGCGACTGCGACGGACTTGGCGGGAGCGTGCTCGGCGGCGTGGGCCGGGACCGAGACACCCAGGACCACGGAGGCGAGCGAGGCGGCGAGCAGGGTGGTGCCGGCAGTGAGGGTGCGGCGGAAGGAACGAGGCATGGGTGTCTCCAGTGAAGTCGCAGGCAAGTGACCCCCGTGTCGATGGCTCGGGGGCGGAGTGTGCGAGGGCGCTTCAGTCGGTTGAGAGGTTGGCGCTCAACCCCTGGGCGCCGAGGAAGCCGCGGGCACGGACGAGCAGGTCGCGTGCGTGCGCGAGGGCGATCACGTCCGAGTCGGCGCGGAGGAAGAGGAAGACGTCGACACCTGACGGTGTGGGGCGGGCCCGGATGTGCTCCACTCCGATGGCGGGCACTGCGTGCGCCCACAGCAGGTCTTCCACGGGGACGCTGATGCTCCGGACGGCAGCGGACGAAGCGCTGTGGCAGAGCGAGGCGCGGACCACGCGCACGTTGGTCAGTCCCAGCTGATACTGATGCGGACGGCAACTGGCCGGGAGTCCCGGCTGGTGTCAGCCGACTCGTCGGCGGCCGCCGCGGTGGTGGCCGTCACAACGCCCAGGACGGCGGTGACGACGAGCAGGGCAGCGGTGCGCAACATCTGATCCTCCAGGTACGGCGATGCGTGGCGAACAGCCGGACGGAGAAGTGCTGTGCGTGACTTCCGCCCTTCCGGTGATCACCATCCTGCTGTGCCTACGACCTGCGAAGAAGACTTTTCGGTGGCACTAAGATGACTGACATCTTGGTGACAGGTGTCGAACTGTGTGCCGCACAGGGCACGGAACGTGTGGCCTGCACTCATTCGGCTGGGGGGCTGGGGAATGTTGGAAGCGTTGGGGCTCGACCCGCATGTGGAAGCGGTGTACCGGGGGATGCTGGACGATCCCTCCGGTGGGGTGGCGGAACTGGCCGCGCGGCTGTCGCTGACCGAGGCCGAGACGAGGGACGGCCTCGACCAGTTGGTGGACCTGGAACTGCTCAGACCCTCCCGCGACCTGCCGGGCGGGCTGCGCGCGGTCACACCGGAACTGGGGCTGGAGGTGATCCTGCACCGCCAGGAGGAGGAAGTGGCCCGGCGTCAGCAGGAATTGGCCCGCAGCAAAGCGGCCGCCGCGCAGATCGTGGCCGAGTACGCGACGCTGCGGCCGAACACCGAGTCCGAGGGCGCCGAGCGCTTGGTCGGCATGGACACCATCCAGGCGCGGTTGGAGCAGCTCACCTGCGAGCTCACCGAGGAATGCCTGGCACTGATACCGGGGGGCGCTCAATCGGACGCCAGCCGCGAGGCCTCGCGGCCGTTGGACCAGAGCGCGCTGGCGCGTGGCGTGCGGATGCGGACGGTCTACCAGAACAGCATCAAGAACCACCCTGCCACCCTGGCCTACGCACGCTGGCTCACGGATGAAGGTGCCGAAGTGCGCACCAGCCCTGTGCTCTTGTCCCGTCTGCTCGTCTTCGACCGGTCGGTCGCGCTCGTTCCCATCTCTCCGCACAACTCCCGCCTGGGTGCCTTGTGCACGCGATCACCGGGCATCGTCGCCTCGCTGCTCGCCCTCTTCGAGCAGGTCTGGGACTCCTCAGTCCCGCTCGGAGCCGATCAGGTCACCCAGTCGGCGACCGGTCTCAGTCCCGTCGAACAGCGCCTTCTCAAACTGCTCGCCTCCGGTATGACCGACGAGGCCGCCAGCAAGCGGCTCGGAACCTCGCTGCGCACGGTGCGCCGCCAGATGGCCGCGCTGATGGAACGCCTCGACGCGACGAGCCGTTTCGAAGCAGGCCTCAAAGCGGCGCAACGCGGCTGGCTGTAGGAGGGTTGGAGCCCTGTCGGCCGAAGCGGCAGTGCGCCGGTGCGGAGGAGCCGTGCGGCGGGGTCGCTAGTGCCGCGGCAGGCAACGTTTGCCCGTCAAGGAGCGGTGTCCGGTGCGTGCTCTGGGGGTCCCCCCGGCCGAAGGCTGGGGGAGTGTCGGCCGGAAGCCCTCGTACTGGACGTACTTGGGCTTTCGGCCGGTGCGGCGAGTGGGGGTCCCCCTGCTCGAAGAGCTTGGGGGGGGTGCCGGGCGTCGCGACGGGGCAAACGTTGCCTGCCGCGGCACTAGAACAGCGCCGCGCCCCGCTCGAAGTCCAGCAGGCGCCGTTTGCGGTCCAGGCCGCCGCCGTAGCCGGTCAGGCTGCCGTTCGCGCCGATGACGCGGTGGCAGGGCACGATGATGCTCACCGGGTTGCGGCCGTTGGCCAGGCCCACGGCGCGGGAGGCGGACGGGACGCCGAGGGCGTGGGCCAGCTCGCCGTAGGTGCGGGTCTCGCCGTACGGGATCCGGTTGAGCTGGTCCCAGACCCTGCGCTGGAACGGGGTTCCGGCCAGGCTCAGCGGGAGGCTGAACTCCCGCAGCTCGCCGGTGAAGTACGCCTGGAGCTGTTCCTCCACCGCGGCGAACGAGTGCGCGTCCCTCCCCGCCGCCCGGCCGCGCTCGCGCGCGGGAACCCTCGTGCCGAAGGTCTCCTCCGGCGGGCGGTGACGGTGGTCGGTCATGTACAGGCCGCACAGGACGCCGTCGTCGGCGACGAGGGTGAGCGGGCCGTACGGGCTGTCGATGACCGTGTGCTGTTTCATCGGCGCGTGTCCTTGCTGTCTTTCCGGATCTCAGACGGGGAGGAAGTTGATGGGGTGGCCGTCCGTGGCCCACAGGTACTGGACCGCGTAGGCCCGCCAGGGGCGCCAGGCGGCGGCGCGGGCGGTGAGGGCCGCCGGCGTGGCGGGCAGCCCCAGCTCCTTGGCGGCGCGGCGGACGCCGAGGTCGGTGGGGAGGAAGGCGTCGGGGTCGCCGAGGGCGCGCATGGCGATGACGTCGGCCGTCCAGGGGCCGAAGCCGGGCAGGGCGAGCAGGCGGGCGCGGGTGTCCGCCCAGTCGCCGGCGAGGCTCAGGTCGAGGGAGCCGTCGGCCAGGTGGCGGACGAGGGTGGTGAACGTGGTGCGGCGGGTGCGGGGCATGGCCAGGGTGGCCGGGTCGAGCGCCGCGAGCGCCGCGGGGACCGGGAAGAGGTGGGTGAGGCCGCCCTCGGGGTCGTCGACGGGCACGCCGTGCGCGGTGACCAGGCGGGCGGCGTGGGTGCGGGCGGCGGCGGTGGAGACCTGCTGGCCGAGCACGGCCCGTACGGCGAACTCCGCCTCGTCGGCCGTGCGCGGTACCCGGCGGCCGGGGGCCTTGTCGACCAGGGGCGCGAGCACCGGGTCGACGCGCAGCCGCTCGTCGACGGCGGCCGGGTCGGCGTCCAGGTCGAGCAGGCGGCGGCAGCGGCTGATGGCGACGGTCAGGTCGCGCAGGTCGGTGAGGGTGAGGCGGCAGGCGATGTGGTCGGGGCGCGGGGCGAGGGCGACGATGCCGTGGCCGTGGGGCAGGCGGAGCGTGCGGCGGTAGGCGCCGTCCCGCCACTCCTCCACGCCGGGCACGGCGGTGGCGGCGAGGTGGCCGAAGAGGTTGTCCGGGTTGAGGGGGGCGCGGAAGGGCAGGCGCAGGGCGAGGGCGCCGGGGGTGGTGCCGGTGCGCCGCTCGGGTGCGCGGGCGCGCAGCTCGCTCGGGGTGAGGGCGAAGACCTCGCGGACGGTGTCGTTGAAGGTGCGCAGGGAGGAGAAGCCGGCGGCGAAGGCGATCTGCGCCATCGGCAGCGCCGTGGTCTCGATGAGCAGCCGCGCGGTCTGGGCGCGCTGGGCACGGGCCAGGGCGAGGGGGCCCGCGCCCAGCTCGGCGAGGAGCTGGCGTTCGATCTGCCGGGTGCTGTAGCCGAGCCGGGCGGCGAGGCCGGGCACGCCCTCGCGGTCCACGAGGCCGTCGGCGATCAGCCGCATGGCGCGGGCGGTGAGGTCGGCGCGCCGGTTCCACTCCGGGGAGCCGGGGGTGGTGTCCGGGCGGCAGCGCTTGCAGGCCCGGAACCCGGCCTGCTGGCACGCCGCCGCGCTCGGGTGGAACACCATGTTCTCCGGCTTGGGCGGCACCACCGGGCAGCTGGGCCGGCAGTAGATCCCGGTGGTCAGGACGGCGGTGAAGAACCATCCGTCGAACCGGGCGTCCTTGGACCGGACGGCGCGCACGCAGCGCTCGGTGTCGGTGTGCATCCCCGTCTGCATGCGTCCAGCATGGCCCGTCGGCCGCGCCGGGGCTGGCGGAATTCCGACATCAGCGTCGTCCTTCCTGGGCGGGGCCGGATCGCCACGCGGATTCCCTGAGCAGCCGCAGCCCGTTGAGGCCGACCAGCACGGTCGATCCCTCGTGCCCGGCGACGCCGAGCGGCAGCGGCAGGTGGCCGATCAGGTCCCACAGGACGAGCACGGTGATGAACGTCCCCGCGATCACCAGGTTCTGCACGACCAGGCGGCGGGCGGCCCGGGAGAGGCGGATCACCGCGGGGACGGCGGCCAGCTCGTCGCGCACCACGACCGCGTCGGCCGTCTCCAGCGCGAGGTCGGAGCCCGCGCGGCCCATGGCGACACCGGCGTGGGCGGCGGCGAGGGCGGGCGCGTCGTTGACGCCGTCGCCCACGAACAGCACCTTGCGGCCGGCCTGTTCCAGCGCGCGTACGGCGGTGACCTTGTCCTCGGGCAGCAGGTCCGCGCGGACGTCGGTGATGCCGGTGGCGGCGGCGACGCGGGCGGCGGCGGGCGCGTTGTCGCCGGTGAGCAGGGTGGGGGCGGTGCCGGTGAGGGTGGTCAGCGCGGCGGCGGCGCCGGCGGCGTCGGGGCGCAGCCGGTCGGTGAGGGCGAGGGTGCCGACGGGGGTGCCGTCGCGGGTGACCTGGACGGTGGTCTCGTCGCCCTCGGGGGTGTCGGCCCGGCCGACCAGCACCTCGTGGCCGCCGACGGCCGCCTTCACACCGCGTCCCGGGGTCGCCGTGAAGTCCGTCGCGGGCGCCAGGCGCAGGCCGCGGGCGCGGGCGGCGGCCACGACGGCGCGGGCCAGCGGGTGCTCGCTGGGGTGCTCGGCGGCCGCGGCGAGGGCGAGGAGGGCGTCCTCGTCGAGGCCGGAGCCGGGCAGCGGGCGTACGGCGGTCACCTCGGGGGCGCCCTCGGTGAGGGTGCCGGTCTTGTCCAGGGCGGTGGCGTCGATCTCGCCGAGGCGTTCCATGGCGACGGCCGACTTCACCAGGACGCCGTGGCGGCCGGCGTTGGCGATGGCGGACAGCAGGGGCGGCATCGTGGCGAGGACGACCGCGCACGGGGAAGCGACGATCATGAAGGTCATGGCGCGCAGCAGGGCACCGGTGAGGTCCTCGCCGAAGGCGAGCGGGACGCCGAAGACCGCGAGGGTGGCGGCGACCACGCCGACCGCGTACCGCTGCTCGATCTTCTCGATGAACAGCTGGGTCGGGGCCTTGGTGCGGGAGGCTTCCTCGACCAGGGTGACGATCCGGGCGATGACCGAGTCGGCCGGGTCGCGCTCGACGCGGACGCGCAGCGCGCCGGTGCCGTTGAGGGTGCCGGCGAAGACCTCGTCGCCGGGGGTCTTGAGGACCGGGAGGGGTTCGCCGGTGATGGTGGCCTGGTCGGCCTCGCTGGTGCCGTCCAGGACGGTTCCGTCGGCGCCGATCCGCTCCCCCGGCCGCACCAGCAGCACGTCGCCGACGGCGAGCTCGGCGGTGGGGACGCTCTCCTCGCCGCCGTCGCCGCTCAGCCGGGTGGCGGTGGCGGGGGCGAGGTCGAGCAGACCGCGCACGGAGTCGGCGGTGCGGGCGGTGGCCAGCGCCTCCAGGGCACCGGAGGTGGCGAAGATGACGATGAGCAGGGCGCCGTCGAGGACCTGGCCGATGGCCGCCGCGCCCAGTGCCGCGACGATCATCAGCAGGTCGACGTCGAGGGTCTTCTCGCGCAGCGCCCGCAGGCCCTCCAGCGCGGGCTCCCAGCCGCCCGCGGCGTAGGCGATCGCGTACAGCGGCCCGTAGGCCCAGGCGGAGGCGCCGCCGAGGTCCGCCGCGAGCGCCAGGAGGAAGGCGATCAGCGACGCGAGCGCCCAGCGGGCCTCGGGCAGGGCGAGGACGCGGGTGCGCCGGCGGGGCGCGTGCCGGGCCGGCGCGGGGACGGAGGTCGGGGTGAGGGTCGTGGACACGCGGACACCATACAGGAATACATGAAGACTCATTCAACCTTTCATTAGTTCAGGTGTTCATGGGAGGTGAGTAGGATGGCCGCATGGGTCACGGAGCCGTCATCCCCGCGCAGGAAGCCGCCGCACGGGTGCGCCTGGACGCGGACAACGTCGCGAAGGTCGCCACCACGCTCCAGGCCCTGTCCACCCCCTCCCGCCTGCTGATCCTCGCGCGGCTGCGCGAGGGCCCGCTGCCGGCCACGGAGCTGGCCGCCGAGGTGGGCATGGAGCAGTCGGCCTGCTCGCACCAGCTGCGGCTGCTGCGCAACCTGGGGCTCGTGGTCGGCGAGCGCCGCGGCCGGTCGGTCGTGTACGCGCTGCACGACCACCATGTCGCCGAGCTGCTCGACCAGGCCGTGTACCACGTGGAGCACCTGCGGCTGGGGATCAGCGACGCCGCGGAGTGAGCAGGCCGCTCATCGTCTCGGCGGCGCGCACGGCGGCGTCCGCGCAGCAGTTGTTGAACAGCACATGCAGTTCGTCCGCGTGCCGGGCCGCGCGCCGTAGCCGGGGCACCCACGCGGCGAGTTCGGCCGCCGCGTAGTCGTGGCGGAAGCGGTCCTCCTTGCCGCCCCTCCCCCAGTCCGGGCTGCGGCCGTGGAACCGCACGACCGCCAGGGCGGGCCGGGTGACCGGCGCGATGGGCGGCAGGGACCCGGGCAGGCCCTGGGCCATGTCGGTGCCGACGGCCGTCGCGCCGAGGCCGGACAGCAGATCCCAGGTGGCGTCGGCCCGCTCCGCCTCCCACCAGCCCGGATGCCGGAACTCCACGGCCAGCGGCCACCCCGCGGCGCGCCGGGCGCACGCCTCCAGCGCCTCCTCGCTCGCGGAACCGGGGGCGAACCACGGCGGGAACTGGAACAGCACGGTGCCCAGCCGCCCGGCCTCGCGCAACGGCTCGACCGCCTCCGCGAACCGCCCCCACACCTCGTCCAGCAGCGCCGGGTCCGCCTGCCCGCGCCGGATCGGGCCGAGCCCGGCCCGGCGCAGGTCGGCGGGGAGCGCCTCGGCGCGCGTGGGATGGCCGGTCAGCAGGGAGAACGCCTTGACGTCGAAGCGGAAGCCCTCCGGCGTGCGCTCCACCCACAGCTCGCTGTTGCGCCGGCTCGGCAGCGCGTAGTACCCGGAGTCCACCTCGACGACGGGCAGCCGGGAGGCGTAGTGCCGCAGCCGCCCCTCGGCGTCCCGCCGCCCGCGCGGATACCAGCCGCTGCCCACGAGCTGACGGTCCGTCCACGAACACGCTCCGACCAGAATGTCACCCATGGGAGCCCGGTTACCCCGGGCTCCCGGATCATGACAGGGCTCAGCCGTCCGCCGTGCGCCGCCGCGAGGCGGCCATCGCCTCGCGGACGTCGGCCAGGGGGCGCAGCCGGTAGGTGTAGGAGTAGTCGCGGTCGGCGAACAGCTTGTACTCGTCGTGGGTGTGGGCGCCCCAGCTGTTGTCGCCGCCGACGCCCATCTGACGGTGGTTCACCCGCAGGACGACCTGGTCCCGCGGGGTGAGCTGGTAGTCGTGGCGGACCCCGGAGGACAGGTCCTCCGGGGTGAAGTGGGAGGCGTTGACCTCCAGCAGCGGCTCACCGCTGACCAGCAGGCCGGCGCCGTCGCGGCCGGTGAGGGCCGCCCAGCGGACGTCGGTCTTGTTGCCGTTCTCCTGGGGGCGGATGTAGGGGGTCCACTGCTCGGCGACGGTGCCGGAGTACAGACCCACGTCGGTGCCGTTGTTGCGGTCCCAGTGGTTCTCCTCCGGGCCGCGGCCGTAGTAGTGCAGGCGGTCCAGGCGGCGCGGCAGGAACAGCAGCGTCCCGACCTCCGGGATGTACGGCAGGTTCGGGGCGCCGGGGCGCAGGGTGTTGTCGACCTTGATCTCGCCGTTGCCGAAGACCGTGTAGACGGTGGTGTACGCCGACTCCACCATGGTCGGCAGGGTGCCGCGGACCTCGATCCGGACGGCCCGGTCGCGCAGGGCGCGCACGGCGGTGCCGGTGACGGTGCGGCGGGCGCCGGCGTCGCGCCAGGTCTGGTTGCGGGTGTGCTGTCCGTTGCCCTTGTCGTTGTCGGTGGGCGCCCGCCAGAAGTTCGGCACGGGCCCGGAGTCGATCAGACGGCTGCCCTTGGCCTCGTACGAGGTGATGGTGCCGGTGCGCTTGTCGACGACGACGGAGAACGCCGTGCCGCGCACCGTGATCTCCCGGTCGCCGTCCTCGTACCGCAGGGCGGGCACGCTCTCCAGCGGTGCCGGGGTGACGGGCGGGCCGCCGGCGTCGAGGGGGAGCTGCTGGCGGGCCACCTCGAACCCGGCCTCGGCCCAGGGCGTGCGTTGCTTGGTGGTGAAGGACAGTTCGAGGAAGTACTCGGTGCCCGGCGCCGGGTCGTCCGGGAGCCGTACGGGCAGGGTGATGTCCTTGCGGGACAGCGGCGCCACGGCGAGCTGCTCAGGGGTCAGCCTGCCCCGCTGCACGGTCCCGCCGTCGGCGACCAGGGCCCACCGGCCGTCGAACTCGCGCAGGTCGGTGAAGAGGTACTCGTTGGCGAGGGTGACCGCGCCGGGGCCGCCGCCGGGGGTCAGGGCGGCGTTGACCGCCTGATAGATCCGCTTGACCTCGGCGGCCTTGCCGGTGTGGCCGCGGTCGGCGGTGACGACGCCGTCGGCGACGAAGTTGCCGTCGTTGGGGTTGTCGCCCCAGTCGCCGCCGTAGGCGAAGAAGGTCTTCTCCTTCGGTTTCCTCCGGGTGACCTCGACGGTGGCGGCGTCGAACCAGAACCGCACGCCGTCGTCGCCCGGACGGCGGTCGTCGGAGGCCAGTTCGGCGGCGGTCAGGGCACGGGCGTAGACGCGGGCGCGGCGGATGGTGCCGCTGAACTCCCGGGTCCAGTTGTCAACGTCGGTGGCGAGCGCGAGGGGCGCGGTGGTACTGCCCGGGCGCCGGGTGGTGGTACGGGTGGCGCGCGCCTCGCCGTCGACGTACAGGGTGAGCGTGCCGGCCTCCGCGTCGAACACACCGGCGAGGTGGTGTTCGCGGCCGGTCCAGTCGTCCGGCAGCGCCCAGGTCGCGGTGATCCACTGGCCGCCGGAGTGGATGAAGAACTCCAGTCTCCGGCCGTTCTGCTTCAGCGCGTACTGCGTGTCGCCCTTGGCGACGATGGGCTGGTGATAACCCGTCACGTGCGGGGTGACCCACGCCTCCAGGGTCAGCGACCCGGTGATGTCGAGGCGGTCGTCGCGGGCGAAGACCGTACCGCCGGACAGGCCCTTGTCGCGGTCGAAGGTGCCGCTCGCGGCGAGGATCTCGCCGCGCAGCCCGGCCGGCCCGGTCTCGGTCAGCAGGGTGCGCTCCGGGACGGGCCAGCTCAGCGACTGGTCCGCGAAGTCCCAGATCCAGCCGCCCTGGAGCACGTCGTAGCGGCGGACGAGGTCCCAGTACTTCTTGAAGTTGCCGTTGGAGTTCCCCATCGCGTGGGAGTACTCGATCATGACGTACGGGCGGGTGTCGGTGGTGTCCCTCGCCCGCTGCTCGACCCGCTGGGGCGTGTCGTACATCTCCGAGCGGATGTCGCTGATACCGGGGCGGTCGTCGCCCTCGTACTGGATGACCCGGGTGGGGTCGTAGGAGCGGATCCAGTCGTGCATGGCGGTGAAGGTGGAGCCGCCCCCGGCCTCGTTGCCCAGGGACCAGATGACGACGCTGGCGTGGTTCTTGTCGCGGTGGACCATGTTCTGGGCGCGGGCCACGCAGGCCGCGGTCCACTCGGGGTGGTCGCCCGGGTACTCGTCGCGGATGCCGTGGGTTTCGAGATTGGTCTCGTCGACGAGGTAGAGGCCGTACTCGTCGGCGAGTTCGTACCACAGCGGGTTGTCCGGGTAGTGCGAGGTGCGGACGCTGTTCATGTTCAGCCGCTTGATGAGCCTGATGTCCTCGACCATGTCCTCGCGGGTGAGGGCGGTGCCGCGGGCCGGGTGCATCTCGTGCCGGTTGGTGCCGCGGAAGGAGACGGGCTTGCCGTTGATGCGCATCAGCCCGTCCTTGAGCGCGAACTCGCGGAAGCCGACCCGGTGCGAGAGGGTCTCGGTCACCTTGCCGGACGGGTCGCGCAGCCGCAGGACGGCGGTGTAGAGGTACGGGTGCTCGGCCGACCAGAGCTCGGGGTCCGCCACGGCCTTGGCGGCGCGTACGGTGACGTCCTCGCCGGCGCGGACCGTGCCGAGGTCGGCGGCCTGCTCCAGCGGCCGGGGCCAGACGGCGTGGCCGCGGGCGTCGTACAGCTGGGTCTCGACGGTGTACCGTCCGGCGCCGGCACCGCCGTAGGCGCGCACGCTCGCGGTGACCGTCAGTTCGGCGGCGGTGTAGCTGTCGTTCAGCGGGGTGCCGAGGGTGAAGTCGCGCAGGTGCACGGCCGGGGTGGAGTACAGGTAGACCGAGCGGAAGATGCCGCTCAGCCGGATCATGTCCTGGTCTTCCAGCCAGTCGCCGTCGGAGTAGCGGTAGACCTCGACCGCGATCTGGTTGGTGCCGGGCCGGAGGTGGTCGGTGATGTCGTATTCGGCGGGCGTGTAGGAGTCCTCGTGGTAGCCCACCAGTTCTCCGTTGATCCACACGTAGTGCGCGGACTTGACGCCCTCGAAGTGGAGGAAGGCGCGCCGCCCGGACCAGTCGCGGGGGACGGTGAAGGTACGGCGGTACTGGCCGACCGGGTTGTAGCGGGTCGGGGCGGCCGGGGGCTGCGGCTCCTCCCCCAGGCCGTTCGGGCCCCAGTACGGATAGGTGATGTTCAGGTAGATCGGGCGGTCGTAGCCGTGCAGCTGCCACACGGACGGGACCGGGATGGTGTCCCAGTCGCCGTCGTCGACGTCGGTGCGGTGGAAGTCGGGGTCGCGGTCGTCGGGCCGCTCCGCGTAGGCGAACTTCCACCGCCCGTCCAGGCTCAGCCGGTAGGGCGAGCGGGTGCGGTCGCCGGCCAGGGCCTGCCGCACGTCCGCGTACGGCATCAGGGTGGTGTGCGGCGGCTCGGTGCCGAGCCGGAAGACACCGAAGTCGTTCCATGCCGGGGGGCCGTCGGTGACCGGGCGGGGTCCGGCCGCTGGGGCCGCGGCGGACGGCGTGGACGGCGTGGAGAGGACGGCGCCGCCGAGGAGGGCGGCGCCCGACTCCAGCAGACGGCGGCGGCTGACGACCGGGCGGGGGCGGGGGGCCGGGAGATCGGCGGGTGACGTGTGCGAGTGCGGCATGACCGTGGCCTTCCTCGGGACGACAGGGCGCTGCACCGGCTTCGGGACGCGACGGGGTCCCGCCCCCGGGCAGCCGGACCGGACGCGTCCGGCTGCCCGGGCCGCGCGGGGCGACGGCGGCTCAACCCGCCGTCGGGCGACGGAAGTTGGGGCTGGGCAGGACCACGACCGCTGAGGACAGGGCAACCTCTGAGCCAGAGTCACCCTAGGACCCGAACACAACCGAATCAATGACCCCGTCGGACTTTGTGTGGTCCTGTGAACACGGTGGGTGGCCGAGGCGTATCGCGCCGCCGCGCGCCGCCGGTCCCGCCGGAGACCGGCGCGCGGCGTCGCGCCGGCCGCGGTGCCGCGGTGCCGCCGTCTCGGGGTCAGCCGGTGAGCGCGGCGAACGCCGCGTGGGCCCGCGCGTCGAACAGGACGAACCGGACCTCCTCGACCGAGGTCCGCGCCTCCCGTACGGCCGTGACCGCGATACGGGCCGCGTCCTCCATCGGCCAGCGGTAGACCCCGGTGGAGAGGGCGGGGAACGCCACCGTCCGCGCGCCGAGTTCGTCGGCGACCCGCAATGACTCCCGGTAGCAGGAGGCGAGCAGGGCGGAGCGGTCCTCGGTGGCGCTGTGGACGGGGCCGACCGTGTGGATCACCCAGCGGGCATCGAGGTCGCCCGCGGTGGTGGCGACCGCCTGCCCCGTGGGCAGCCCCCTGCCGTACCGGGAGGCGCGCAGCCCGCGGCACTCGGCGAGGATGGCGGGGCCGCCGCGGCGGTGGATCGCGCCGTCGACGCCGCTTCCGCCCAGCAGGGAGGAGTTGGCCGCGTTGACGATCGCGTCGACGCTCTGGTCGGTGATGTCGCCCTGGACGAGGGTGAGGGTGGTCATGTCTGCCTGAGCCTTCGCCAGACGGCCTTCGCCGCGTTGTGTCCCGCCATGCCGTGCACTCCGGGGCCCGGCGGGGTGGCCGACGAGCAGATGAAGACGGCCGGGTGCGGGGTGGCGTAGGGGAACAGGGAGAGCTTGGGGCGCAGCAGGGTCTGCAGGCCGCGGATCGCGCCGGAGGCGATGTCGCCGCCGACGTAGTTGGCGTTGCGGGCGGCGAGCTCGGGCGGGCCGGCGGTCGCACGGGCCAGGACGCGGTCGCGGAACCCCGGCGCGAAGCGCTCCAGCTGGCGTTCGACGGCGTCGGTGAGGTCGCCGGTCCAGCCGTTCGGGACGTGGCCGTACGCCCAGAACACCTGCTTGCCGGCCGGGGCCCGGGTGGGGTCGGCGACGCTGGGCTGCACGGTGATGAGGAACGGTCTGTCGGGGGCGCGGCCCTCACGGGAGGCGGCGCGCAGGGCGGCGCCGATCTCGGCGCTGTCGGCGCCGATCTGGACGGTGCCGGCGACTCGGGCCTCCCGCGCGGTCCACGGGACCGGGCCGTCCAGCGCGTAGTCGATCTTGAAGACGCCGGGGCCGTAGCGGTAGCCGTCGTAGTACCGGCCCAGGCCGGCGATCCGGGCGAGTGCGGTGGGCGAGGTGTCGAAGACGTACGCGCGCGCGGGCGGCAGGTCGTCCAGGCGCTTGACCTCGTAGTCGGTGTGCACGGCGCCGCCGAGGTCCGTCAGGAGGGCGGTGAGGGCGTCGGAGATGGCCTGGGAGCCGCCGCGGGCGACGGGCCAGCCCCGGGCGTGCGCGGCCAGGGCGAAGACCAGGCCGATGGCGCTGGTGGCGAAGGAGCCGAGCGGGGCTATCACGTGGGCGACGAGCCCGGCGAACAGGGTCTTGGCCTTCTCGTCTCGGAAGCGGCGCATCAGCCACGTCGACGGGGGCAGGCCGGTGAGGCCGAAGCGGGCGAGGGTGACCGGGTCGCGGGGCAGCGCGGTGAGCGGCAGGGACATGAAGTCGCGGACGAGGGTGTCCCACCGGGGCAGGAAGGGCTCGACCAGCCTGCGGTAGGTGCCCGCGTCGCGGGGTCCGAAGGAGGCGGCCGTCTCGCCCACCGAACGGGCCAGCACGGCGGCCGAGCCGTCCGGGAACGGGTGCGCCATGGGCAGCTCGGCGTGCAGCCACCGCAGGCCGTAGCGCTCCAGCGGCAGGGCGCGGAAGGCGGGTGAGTTGATGGCGAGGGGGTGGGCCGCGGAGCAGGGGTCGTGCCGGAAGCCCGGCAGGGTGAGCTCCTCGGTGCGGGCGCCGCCGCCGACGGTGCCGCGCGCTTCGAAGACGGCCACGGAGAAACCGCGCCGGGCCAGCTCAACGGCGGCGGTCAGCCCGTTCGGCCCCGCCCCCACCACGACCGCATCGAGCATCGACGGCACCTTCGGACTCCTTCGTCAGCCGATGGCAACTGAGGATCAGGATAGGCCGGGGCACCGGCGGCGCCCCGCCTCGGGGTCCGGCCCGCGGATCGGCCGGGGCGGCGGGACCGGTCCGGGGACGGTGTCACGCGGTGAGCCGGGTCCACGGGGGCGGTCGCATCCCGGCGGATTCGGTCTCCGGGGCGGTCTTGTCCCGGCGGGCCCGGTCTCCGGGGCGGTCGCGGGCGGTCAGGCCGCCCCGCCGGACAGCAGTGCCGCCACCTGCCGGGCCGTGGCGGCGTCGCGGGCGGCGGTGAACGGCAGGTCGTTGCCGCCCGTGACGCGGAAGGGCTCGCCGGTGCGGGTCAGGTGGGTGCCGCCGGCCTCCTCCACGAGGAGCAGGCCGGCCGCGTGATCCCAGGCGGCCTCCCACGAGAACGCCGTGGCGTCCGACTCGCCGCGGGCGACGGCGAGGTACTCCAGGCCGGCCGAACCGCAGGCGCGGGGTGCCACCCCCTTGGTCCGCAGGCCGAGCAGGGCGCGCTTCTGCTCCTGCGTCGTGTAGTCCGGGTGGGACGTGGCGACCCGCAGGTCACGGCCCGGCTCCGGCGGCCCGGCGTGCAGCCGCCCGCCCTCCAGGAAGGCGCCCCGGCCGCGTACCGCCGTGGCGAACTGCTCCCGGGCGGGCGCGTAGGTCCAGGAGGCGTACACCACTCCGCGCAGGGCGAGCGCGATCAGCGTGCAGAACCCGGTCTCGCCGTGCACGAACTGCCGGGTCCCGTCGACCGGGTCCACGATCCACACCGGTGCCTCGCCCCGTATCGCCTCGTAGGACGCGGGGTTGGCGTGCACCGCCTCCTCGCCGACGACCACGGAGCCGGGCAGGAGGGCGACGAGCTGCTCGGTGAGGTACTGCTCGGCCTTGCGGTCGGCGTCCGTCACCAGGTCGTGCGGCCCCGCCTTCTGGTCGACCTCGTGCGCCGCGAGCCGCCGCCAGCGCGGCATGATCTCCAGTGCGGCGGCCTGGCGGACGGTTTCCTCCACGTCGGAGGCGTGCCGGGCGAGAAACCCGTCGACGGTTTCGCTGTCTTCGATCATGACTCCATGAGAGCACGCTCCACTGACAATCCCCACCCGGCCGGTGTACTCCGGGCGGAACCGGCATGAACACGTGCTTCTGAGCCGTCCCCGGCCACGGGGGCGGGGTTCCGTGCCGTCCCCGGTCACCGGGTTCCGTGCGTCCCCGGCCCCCGGTCACGGAGGGTCCGTGCCCGGCCCGTGGCGCCCCGGCCGGGGGCTCCGTGAACCGGACCCGCCCGCAGACGTCAGCGTCCCACCGCGTACCCCTGCATACCCCTCGGGTTCGCGGCGGCCGACAGGATGCCCGTCTCCGGGTCCCGGGCGACGGCGCACAGCCGCCCTTCCGACCAGGGCTCGCCGACGATGACGTCGTGGCCGCGGCGCCGCAGTCCGTCGACGACCGCCGGGTCCGTGCGGGACTCGACGGTCACGCTGCCCGGCCGCATGCCGCGCGGGAAGAAGGAACCGGGGAAGCTGTCGTTGTGCCAGTTCGGGGCGTCGATGGCGCCCTGGAGGTCGAGCCCCCCGCGCACCGGTGCGCGCAGCGCGACCGCGAGGAGGAAGTGGAGCTGCCACTGGTCCTGCTGATCCCCGCCGGGCGTGCCGAACGCCATGAACGGGACGCCGTCGCGCAGCGCGATCGAGGGGGTGAGGGTGGTGCGGGGGCGGCGGCCCGGCGTGAGGGTGTTCGGCAGGCCCTCCTCCAGCCAGGCCATCTGGAGGCGGGTGCCGAGCGGGAAGCCGAGTTCCGGCACGACCGGGTTGGACTGGAGCCAGCCGCCGCTGGGCGTGGCGGCGACCATGTTGCCCCAGCGGTCGACGATGTCGAGATGGCAGGTGTCGCCGCGGGTGCCGCCGTCCGGGGAGACGGCCGGCTCGCCCGGCACCGGGGAGGCCGGCCCCTTGGCGACCGTGGGCTCCCCCACGCCCAGCGCGTCGAAGCCGGCGCCCTCGGCGGCCGCCGCCCGCGCGTGGGCCGCCAGGCGCGGCGTGCGCCCGCCGGGGCTGCCGGGCCGCAGCTCGCGGGAGGCCGTGTCCCCGACCAGACGCCTGCGCCGCGCGTTGTACGCCTCCGAGAGCAGGTCCTCGACGGGGACGTCGGCGGCGTCGCCGTACCAGGCCTCCCGGTCGGCCATGGCGAGCTTGCAGCCCTCGATCAGCAGATGGACGTAGTCGGCCGAGCCGTAGGGCGGCAGCTCGGGCGGGAGCAGCGCGAGCTGCTGGAGGAGGACCGGGCCCTGGCTCCAGGGGCCGGGCTTGCATATGGTCCAGCCGTTCCAGTCGTACGTCACCGGTGTCTCGTACGTCGCCGACCAGGCGGCGAGGTCGGCGGCCGCGAGGGTGCCGGCGTGCCGCTCGCCGCTGGTGTCCAGCGCGGGGCGCCCGGCCTGCCGTACCAGGGCCTCGGCGATGAACCCGGTGCGCCACACCTCGCGGGCGGCCTCGATGCGCGCCTCGCGGTCCCCCGCCCCGGCGGTCTCGGCCAGGAGCCGCTTCCAGGTGGCGGCGAGGGCGGGGTTGCGGAACAGCTCGCCCGCGCGGGGCGGCCGTCCGCCGGGCAGGTACACCTCCGCCGAGGAGGTCCACTCCGTCTCGAACAGCTCGCGCACCGTCTCGACGGTCTCGCCGACGCGCTCCACGGGCGCGTGTCCGTGCTCGGCGTACCCGATGGCGTACTTCAGCACGTCGGGGAGGTCCTTGGTGCCGTGGTCGCGCAGCAGGAGCATCCAGGCGTCGAACGCGCCGGGCACGGCGGCGGCGAGCGGGCCCGTGCCGGGTACGAGTTCCAGACCGAGCCCCCGGTAGTGCGCCGCGGTGGCGCCGGCCGGGGCGACGCCCTGCCCGCACAGCACCCGGACCTCGCCGCCCGCCGGGGCGAGCAGGATCGGCACCTCGCCGGCCGGTCCGTTCAGGTGCGGCTCGACCACGTGCAGGACGAACGCGCCCGCCACGGCGGCGTCGTAGGCGTTGCCGCCGTCCTCCAGGACGGCCATCGCGGTCTGCGAGGCCAGCCAGTGCGTGGAGGACACCATGCCGAAGGTGCCCTGGAGGGTGGGACGGGTGGTGAACATACGGCCTCTCACCTCGCTGTTGACGCGCACAGCCTGATGCGCGCTCGGGACCGGTCCTGGGGAAACGCTGGGGAGTTCGGGCCGGGGCTCCCCCGCCTCCGCTCCCCCAGCAGGCTATCGATCGCCCTGCGCCCCTTCCGCCCCGCCTCCGGCACGAAGGGGGCCCCGTGGTCGAGGGCGATGGCCGGCGACGAGCGGGCCGGCCGCTGGGCGAGGGTGACGGCGACGTGTGCTCGGTTCGCGTCCGGCTTCTCCCTCAGCCGGCCACGCGAGGTGATCCCGAGCTTCGGGAGGACGCGGCAGAGGTGCGCGCCGATCGTCCGCGGTGACGGATACCGCGGCCGGTCCTCCCGCGCCCCGTACGGCCCGTCCCCGAGCCAGTGGCGCGGCACTCACGGCGGTGCTGTGCCGCCCGGCCGGTAAGGCGGCATCCGGCGTGCGGGGCCGGCCGTCGTGGCCCCGTGCTTTCCGCTCGCCGCTTCTGTTGCCCGGAAGTGCCCAGGACGGGAGATGACCGGCAGGGGTCACGGGCGGGACTCGCGCGGCAAGGACAGGGCCTCCAGGGCCCGGGGGGCGCGCCTACCGCAGGACGGCGTCGCGGCCCGGGCCGCCTTCGACGGTGTCCTGCCCCGGGCCGCCGCTGACCAGGTCGTCACCGCCCTCGCCGTGCAGCGTGTCGTCGCCGGGGCCGCCGAGGACGATGTCGCGGCCGTCCCCGCCCAGGGCGTGGTCGTCGCCCGGGCCGGCGTACACGACGTCCGCACCCTCGTACGCCTCGATCATGTCGTCGCCCCGGCCGCCCCACAGCCGCTGGCCGCTGTCGTCGCCCATCAGGTGGTCCATGCCGTCGCCGCCGTCCAGGACCGCGCGTCCCATGACCATGTCGTCCCCCGCGTCGCCCCGTACCGTGTGCGCGGTGTGGGCGTGCAGTTCGTCGTCGCCGGGGCCGCCGCGGACGGTGGCGACCGCGGGATCGCTGGTGACGATCGTGTCGTCGCGGTCGCCGAGGAAGACGTCGATCCTGTCCGGCCGGGGGCTGCCGGTGGGCAGTTCGCAGACGACGAAGGTGTCGTCCCCGGGTGCGAGGTACGCGCAGTGGTCGCCGGGTTCGAGCGGGACCGCGTCGCGGAAGCCGATCCGCCGGATGCCGGCGCCGAGATCCATCGGGATCACGTGGAGGTCGTTGGCCTGCCCCGCGGCGGCGGTGAAGACGACCGACTGTGCCGCCCAGTCGGCGCCGACGCGGGCCTTCGCCCCGGTGGCGGCGGGGGCGGCGGCTGCCGGGGCGGCGGCGAGACCGGTGGCGAGCAGGGTCACGGCGACCGCGCGGGCGGTGGCTCCGTGTCGATTCATGGGACCTCATCTCGATGGGGCGCGACCGGTGGGCCGGCCTGCTGGCGGGGTGGCCGCCGGGGAGCCGGCGGGCGGTCGTGACGGCGGCGTCCTCGTCTCGTGGCCGCCCCTTACGGGCGGGGGCGGTTCGCGGGGTGTTCGGGGCGGGCCACCGCGCCACGGCCGGCGCGCTCCGGTGCCCGGACGTCCTCACGGCGGCGCGGCCCGGCCCCACTCGTCGGCCGCCACCACGAGGCAGGCCGCGACCAGGACGACGTTCTTGATGATGTACTGGCCCTCCAGGGTGGGGACCGGCGCGTCCCCCTGCCACATCTCCCCGGGGAGCAGCAGGAGCGCGGAGAAGACTCCGGCCATGTGGGCGAAGAACCCCACCAGGGCCACGCGGAGCAGCACTCCCGTGACGAGGCCGAGGCCGATGGCCGTCTCACACGCCGCCAGCACCCGCAGCACCGCGTCCGGCGGCAGCAGGCCGAGGGTGAGCTTGGTCGCGGCCCGTACGGCGACCCCCTCGGCGGGGCTGGCCGCGGGGAAGAACTTCAGGACGCCGAAGAAGAGGAACACCGTGCCCACGCAGACCCGGAGGAGCCCCGGGCCGCGCCGCTGGACCCGGGCGGCCAGGGACCGGGCCGCCCGGGTGGCCCGCCCGCCGTCCCCGGTTCCCTCACGGGCGATCCCCCGAGGGCGGCACAGGTTTCGCTCGCCGGTTCTCTCCACCGCCGCACCCACCCTTTCGCACGTGCTCGTACGCGGTCGTCCGAGAGCTCCCGGCCGCCGCCGGACGGCCGGGAGGGGAGGAGGCACCCGGTGCCCGGAGCGGGCGGCGCACCGTCCGCTCCGGGCACCGGGACAGAGGGCCGGCCCCTACCGGGCCGGTGCGTCCCGGCAGGGCCGGTGCGTCCCGGCAGGGCCGGTCCGTTCCGGCAGGGCCGGGTGGTGCGGCGCCGCGTCAGCTCACGTTCACGTCCACGCAGGCGTAGAAGGCGTTGGCGGTGTCGGCGATGTTCCACACGGCCAGTACCTTCTGCTTGCCGGTCAGGCTGCCGAAGTTGACCTGGTGGGTGACGGTCTCGCCCGGCCGGGCGCCACCGTCGTTGAACTCCGCGATCTTCCGGCCACCCGCGTAGTACTGCCAGGTGCTGGTGGCGTGCCGTGCGGTCAGCCGCCAGTTGAAGCTGGTCGTCCGGCTGACCGGGGTGACCCTCCAGCCCTTGCTGTCGTTGTCGAGCTCGGCGAAGCGGGCGTTCCCTCCGCTGCAACTCATCAGGCCCTTGGGGCCCTCGACGCTCTGCGGCTCGTACTTGATGGAACCGCAGGAGACCAGGCCTGCGGCACACTGCGCCTGCCGGCTGGGGGGCGAGGATATGTAGCCGTGCGCGCTCGCGCTGCCGGCCGGCAGGCTCACGGCCAGGAGCGGGGCGATCCCCGCGCCGATGGCGGCGGCCAGCATCTTCTTGCTCTTCATGACGACTCCTGGTGTGGGGGTTCGTGCCCGCCCGCCCTGAGGCCAGACAGGCATGAGCATGTCAAGCAGCGGCTCCATGGCCGTGGGGAACGGTCAGGGGCAGCGACGGAAGCTTACCCCGCTTGGTCTAGACCAAACCAGTACTCGGGCACGACCGCTGTGTCCGACCGCCGGGGGCCGGTCTCCCGAGCACGAACGGGAGCCGGGCGGCCAGTGCGCCGAGGGCGGCCTCCCCGGCGCGGGCGAGGGCGCGCCGCCTGGTGCCGGTCAGCAGGGCGTCCTTGTCGGACAAGGCCGGGGGGAACGCGGCCGCGGCGATCTTCTCCGGCAGGGCGCGGGACCGGGCGAGCCCTTCGGCGGGCGGTTCCGGCGCGCGGGGGAGGTGAGCTGTCAGGTCGAGGGGGTGCGGCGTGCATTCCGGGACGTAGGCGCACAGGTAGTGCCGCACCAGGCAACGTTCGCCCCGTCGCGGCACCAGTGCGGTGCCGCGAGGGCGACCAGCGCGAGGCCGGCCGCTCCCGGGGGCCTGTGGAGGGACGTCTCCGCGGGCGTCTCCGGCCGGACCGGACCGGGGCGGGGTTCCGGTCCGGCCGGGGACGCGTCTCATGCCCGCGGTGCCGGCTCCTGGCGGAAGGACGCGTGGAAGGCGCGCGTGTGGTCCACGTGGCGGGCGCGGCCGGTCAGGGTGACCGTCGCCGTCAGGCGGGGGTCGGTGCTGGAGGCGGCCAGGCGCAGTTCCAGCGCGCCCGGCTCGACCACGCGCCGCCCGTCGCGCCCGGTGAAGGAGGCGAGGTCGGCGGGGACCGTGACGTGTACCCGCCGGGCCTCGCCGGGGGCGAGCGGCACCCGGGCGTAGCCGATGAGCCGCTGCACCGGCTGGACGACGGAGGCGACCGGGTCGTGCAGATAGAGCTGGACGACCTCGGTGCCGTGCCGTTCGCCGGTGTTGCGGACGGTGCAGGCGAGCAAGAACGCGCCGTCGGTGGGCGCCTCGCCGGCCTCCACGGAGAGGTCGCTCCAGTCGAACGTCGTGTACGACAGGCCGTGCCCGAAGCCGAACGCGGGCGTGGGGTCGATGCTGGACACCTCGCTGGCGTGCGCGAGGCGCGCGCCGAGGTAGGTGGCCGGCTGGGCACCCTCGCCGCGCGGCACGCTGACCGGCAGCCGTCCGCTGGGTTCGGTCCGGCCGCTGAGCACCCCGGCGATGGCCGCGGTGCCTTCGACGCCGGGGAAGAACGACTGGACGATCGCGGCGGCCTCGGTCAGGGCGCGGCCGAGCGCGTAGGGCCGTCCGGCGAGCAGCACGGCCACCACCGGCTTGCCCGTGTCGAGCAGGGCGTCGAGGAGCTGCCGCTGGGCGCCGGGCAGGGCGAGCGACTCGGCGTCGCAGCCCTCGCCGCTGGTGCCGCGGCCGAAGAGCCCCGCCCGGTCGCCGAGCACCGCGATGACGACGTCGGCCTCCTCGGCGGCCCGGACGGCGTCGGGGATACCGGAGACGTCACCGTCGTCGACGCCGGTGCCGCGTACGGCCGTCAGCTCCGCGTCGGGGAACTCGCCGGCCAGCGTGTCGCCCAGGGTGGGCAGGTCGATGCCGACCGGGGTGCCCGGGTGCTGGACACCGACGTGCCGGGGGAAGGAGTAGCAGCCGAGGACGGCGGTGGGCTCGGTGGCGTTGGGGCCGACCAGCGCGATGCGACGGGGCCGGCGCAGGGGCAGGGTGCCGTCGTTGGCGAGCAGCACGACCGCTTCCTCGGCCACGGTCCGGGCCAGGGCCCGGTTGCCGGGCGTGTCGAGGTCGATGGTGCCGCGCAGGGCGTCGGGGTCGTCGACGTCGGCGCCGTGGAGGGCGGGCGGGAGCGGGTCCCAGTCCGCGTCGAGCAGGCCGAGCACCGCCTTCTGGGTGAGGACCCGGCGCAGGGCGCGGTCGATGACCGCCTCCGGCACCCGGCCCGCGCGGACGGCGTCGGCGAGGGGCTCGCCGAACGTCTTGACGGTGGGCAGCTCCACGTCGACGCCCGCCGCCAGGGCGGCGCCCGCGGCCTCGGCCCAGTCGCCCGCGACGCCGTGCAGGGTCTTGAGGAAGGCGATGCCGAAGTAGTCGGCCACCACCGTGCCGTCGAAGCCCCATGTGTCGCGCAGCAGGCCGGTCAGCAGGGACTCGTCGGCCGCCGACGGGACGCCGTCGGTGTCGGTGTAGGCGTGCATGACGGACCGGGCACCGCCTTCGCGCACGGCCATCTCGAAGGGCGGCAGCAGGACGTCGGCGCGTTCCCGGGGGCCCATGGAGGCGGGGGCGAGGTTGCGTCCGGCGCGGGAGGCGGAGTATCCGGCGAAGTGCTTGAGGGTGGCGACGACCCCGGCGGACTCCAGGCCCTGGACGTAGGCGGTGCCGATGGAGCCGACCAGGTACGGGTCCTCGCCGATGGTCTCCTCCACGCGGCCCCAGCGGGCGTCGCGCACCACGTCCAGAACGGGCGCGAGCCCCTGGTGGACGCCGACGGACCGCATGTCGCGGCCGATGGCGGCGGCCATCCGGCGGATCAGGTCCGGGTCGAAGGTGGCGCCCCAGGACAGCGGGACGGGGTAGGCGGTGGCGCCCCAGGTCGCGAACCCGGCCAGGCACTCCTCGTGGGCGAGCGCGGGGATGCCGAAGCGGTTGGCCGCGGTGATCCGGGCCTGGGTGCGGGCCAGGGACAGCGCGCCCAGGGCGGGGTCGACGGGGGCGGTGCCGAAGGGGCGGGTGAGCTGTCCCAGTCCGGTGGGCAGCAGGGCGTCGAGGTCGACGGCCTCCTCCATGTCGTGCTGGTGCGGGGCGACTTCGCCGCCCTCGTCGGAGGCTCCGACCCACACGCCGTACAGCTGGGCGATCTTCTCCTGAAGCGTCATCGCCTCGATGAGCGCGGACACCCGGGCGGTGACGGAGTGGGTGGGATCGTTCCACAGGGGAACTTCGGGGGTGGTCTCAACGGCCACGTTGGCGGTCACTTTCCTCCCACGCCCATCAGGCCCTGGACCAGGGCGCGACGGGCGAACAGGTAGACGAGCAGGACGGGGACCATGGACAGCACCACGGCCCCCAGCAGACCGGGGATGTCGATGCCGTGTTCGGTCTGGAAGTTGTACAGACCCAGGGTGACCACCTTGGTGGAGTCGGACTGGGTCAGGACGAGCGGGAACAGGAAGCCGTTCCATGCCTGGAGCGCCGAGAACACGACGATCGTGGACAGCCCGCCCCGGGACAGCGGCAGCACCAGCTGGAAGAACATGCGGCGCGGGGTGGCGCCGTCCATGGCCATGGCCTCGAACAGCTCCGGGGAGATGTCGCGCATGGCACCGCTGAGGATGAGGGCGGACATCGGCAGGCAGAACGCGGCCGTGGGCAGGATGACGCCGAGGAGGTTGTCGTACAGGCCGGCTTCGCTGATCAGGTAGAACATCGGGACGATCACGGCCTGTGCCGGGATGGCGAGGCCGAGCAGGAACAGCCGGAAGACGTGTGAGGTGACCCTGCTGCGGTTGCGGACGATGGCGTAGGCGAGCGGCGGGACCAGCAGGAGCACGATGCCGATCACGCACGCCGTGACGACGAGGGTGTTGACGAAGTACCGGCCGAAGCCGGAGTCGAAGGCGCTGGTGTAGTTGTCGAGGGTGAAGCTCTCCGGGAAGGAGAGCGGGCCGTGCTCGGCGTAGTCCGACCGGGTCCGCACCGTCGCGGCGAGCATCACGTACAGCGGCAGGCCGACCAGGAACAGCCAGAACAGTGAGCCGGCGCCGGCCAGGTAGTTGGGGCGGCTTCGCGTCCCGCGGCTCATGACACACCCTCCATGTCGCTGCGCATCTTGTCGTAGCCGGAGACGCGCACGACGATCAGCGAGATGATGGTGGCCGCGATCACCAGGGCGAGGGCGATGGCGGCGCCGGCGCCGAAGTCGAAGCCCTTGAACGCCTTTTGGTACATGTAGTAGGCGCTGATCGTGGTGTCGGTGCCCGGTCCGCCCTGGGTGAGGATGAGGACCGTCTCGAACGTGGTCAGACCGCCGACGATCATGAGGATCATGGAGGTGATGACCGAGTTGCGCAGCTGCGGCAAGGTGATGTGGAAGAACTGGCGGTAGCGGCCGGCACCGTCGATCTCGGCGGCCTGGTACAGCACCTGCGGGATCGCGCGGGCGGCGCCCTGGTAGATCAGGGTGTGGAACGGGGTGAACTGCCAGGTGCTGACGAACGCCAGCACCCCGATGGCGGTGGCCTGTTCCCCGAAGAGGTTGCCGTCGCCGAACAGCCAGGTGGCGCGGGCCGGGATGCCGAAGTTCGGGTCGAGCAGCGCCCGCCACAGCACGGACACCGCCGTCGCGGACAGCAGCAGCGGGATGAAGTAGACGACCGACAGCACCGCCCGGTTGCGCTGGTGGCCGGCGGCCCAGACGCCGAGCACGATGCTCAGCGGCGTCTGGATCACCACGCCGAGCGCGGTGAGCAGCAGGGTCAGCCAGATGCTCTTGAGCATCACCGGGTCGTCGGCCAGGCGCGACCAGTTGTCGAGGCCGACGAACTCGGGTGAGCCGAGGCCGTTCCAGCTCATGAAGGACAGCACCGCCACCATGATCAGCGGGGCGATGGCGAAGAGGGCGAAGAAGACGGTGGCGGGCAGCGCCCAGAGGAACCCGGGGCGCCCCACCCGGGCCGCGGAGGACGCCTCCGGCCGCCGCCGGGCACCCTTGCGGGGCTCGACGGCGACGGGAGCGCTCGTGATCTGAGTGGTCATGCGGTTCATTCGGTGGGAAGGGCCTGCATGGCCTTGATGAAGCCGTCGGCGTCGATCTGGCCGCTGAAGAACTGCTGCACGGCCTGGTGGATGGGCGTCATGGCCGACGGCGGGTACGCCTGGTCCCACGACAGCTGGAAGGCCGGGGCCTTCGCCACCAGGTCGTACTGGAAGCGCGAGTAGTCCGGGTCGGCCGCGGTGTCGAGGAACTTCGGGGTGTTGGTGGTGGTCGGCAGGTTGCCGATGGCCAACTGGGCCTTGACGAACTCGTCGGAGTACATGAGCTTCAGGAACTCGGCGACGGCCTCGGGGTGCTTGGTCTTCTTCAGCACCGAGTAGAAGTTGTTCGTGTTGCCGACCACGTTGGTCGGGTCGCCCTTGCCGCCCTGGACGGTCGGGAAGGCGGAGTAGCCCAGGCTGGTCTCGGCGAACTCCTTGGCGTCCTCCTGCTGCTGGGCGTAGTACCAGGAGCCCATCAGCTCGAAACCGGCCTTGCCGGAGGCCAGCAGCGCGGGCGAGGAGCCGTTGGTGTACTTCACGGAGTCGTAGTTCTTGCCGAAGGCGCCCGCGTCGACGAGCTGCTTGAGCATGCTCAGCGCCTTCTTGCTGTCCGCGCTCGCCCAGGCGTCCTTGTCGCCCTTCAGGGCCTTCTGGAACAGCTCCGGCCCGGCGACCCGGTCGTAGAGGTACTCGAACCACATCATGGTCGGCCAGCGGTCACCGGCACCCAGTGAGATGGGGGTGACCCCTTCGTCCTTGAGCTTCTTCACCGCGTCCAGCAGCTCGTCCCAGGTCTTGGGGGGCTTCACGCCGGCCTTGTCGAGCACCTCCTTGTTGTGGAAGAGGAGGATCGGCTGGGTGCCGCGCATCGGGACGCCGTAGGTCTTGCCGTCGACGACGGCGCTGGCGACGACCGAGGGCAGGAAGTTGGCCTTCAGCCCCGGGTCCTTCTCGATGAAGTCGTCCAGCGGCATCAGCAGGTCGGCCTTGACGAAGGGCTGGATGCTGCCGCCGCCCCAGTTGAAGAACACGTCCGGCGCCTGCGGCGTGTTGATGATCGTCTGCAGCTTCTGCTGGTAGTCGGCACCGGGGATGGTGTCGAGGACGGCCTTGACGTCGGACGTCTTGTTGAACTTGTCGACGATCTGCTTCTCGACCTTGTTGCTGGCGTCGCCGTATACCAGGACACGGATCTTCCCGTCACCCGACGATCCCCCGCCGTCCCCGTTGCCGCAGGCCGTCAGACCCAGGGCCAGGGCGAGCGTCGCACCGCAGGCGAGCAGCCGGGGCAACCGCACACGTGTCTTCATCGTTCGCCTTTCGAAAGTTTCGGCTCCCTCGCCGAAAGTCCATGCCGTGGGACAGTAGGTGGAGACCCGAGACGCGGTCAACGGTCCTGCGCGCACGCGGCCAAACCGTTACCCGGCAGGGTGACTTATGCTGCGCCCATGCACGATGACGACGAGGTGAGCGGCAGAGTGACCTTGGCCGCGGTGGCGAAAGAGGCGGGTGTCTCGCTACCGACAGTTTCGAAGGTGCTCAACGGCCGTTCGGATGTCTCCCCGGTGACCCGCGCCAAGGTCGAGGAGCTTCTGAAGGTGCACGGTTACCGCCGCAGGCACCACGGGGCGCCGCCCTCGCCGCTCGTCGAACTCGTCTTCCACGAGCTGGACAGCATCTGGGCGATGGAGATCATCCGCGGGGTGGAGACCGTGGCGAAGGCCAGCAAGGCGACCGTGGTGCTCACCGAGGGCGGCACCCGGCACGCGCCCGCGCCCGGCTGGATCGAGGGCGTACTGCGCCGCCGGCCGCTCGGGGTGGTCCTGGTCTTCTCCACGCTCCCCGAGGACGTCAAACGGCAACTGCGGTCGCGGTCGATCCCGTTCGTCATCATCGACCCGGCCGGCGATCCCGACCCGGACGTGCCCTCCGTCGGCTCCGCCAACTGGGCCGGCGGCCTCGCGGCCACCCGCCACCTCACCGGCCACCGCCACGAACGCGTCGCGATCATCACCGGCCCCGAGGACATGCTGTGCTCGCTGGCCCGCCTGGACGGCTACCGCTCGGCCATGGCGATGGCGGGCCTGGAGACCGACCCGCGCCTGATCCGCTTCGGCGACTTCCACGTCCAGGGCGGCTTCGCCCACGCCATGGACCTGCTGGACGGCCCGGACCGGCCCACGGCGATCTTCGCGGGCAGCGACCTCCAGGCGCTCGGGGTGCTGGAGGCCGCCCGGCTGAAGGGGCTGAGCGTGCCGGAGGACCTGTCGGTGGTCGGGTACGACGACGTCCCCCTGGCCCAGTGGTCGAGCCCGCCGCTGACCACGGTCCACCAGCCGCTGCGGCACATGGCCGAGGAGGCGACCCGCATGCTGCTGCGCCCCGACGACCCCGGCAAGGCCGCGCAGCGCATCGAACTCGCGACCCGGCTGGTGGTACGGCAGAGCACGGCACGGCGTAAGGGGGCCTGAGCCGCCCCGGGAGCGGGGCGTGGGCCCAGGGCGGCTCGGGCCGGGAGGCGGCTCGCCGGGCGGGGGAGGATGCGGCCGGGGGTGCTGCCCGGGCTGCGGTGGGGGCGGGGCCGGGGGGCCGGCGGTGCCGCGCGCGCTGGGCCGGGGGCGCGCGTCGCGCGGCGGGTGGGGCGCCTCGCGGCCTTCGGCAGTTGCCCGCCGGGCGGGGGCTCCGCCTGCCGGACGGGGCGCGGGGCGCCGTGACGGCCCTGAGCGGGCGGGCGCTCCCGGCAGTGCGGCGTCACGGCGTGGGGCGGGTCCCGGGGCGCGTGTGCGGCAGGCTCGTACGGCAGAGGGGGCGTGCTGGACGGCGTACGGCACGGAGGCGCGGACGGTACGGGCGGGCACATGGCACGGGCGCGCGGACGGCACGGGTGACGCGACACGCGGGCTCGTACGGCACGGGCGCGCGTACGGATCAGGCGGACCTACGGCACAGGCGGGCCTACGGATCGGGTGCGCGTGCGGACCAGGCGCGCGGCGCGCCGCCGCCCGGCGCGGGGACGGCGCGCCGGGCGGCGGCGGACGCGGGGGCACCCGCGAGGACCGCGGGTGCCCGGCGCCGCTCCCACGGCGCGGCGGCCCCCGGCCGGAGTCCGCCGGGGGCTCAGCGGGACGCCGCGGGCCTGGCCCGGCCCGTCAGCGCGGCCTGGAGCGCGCGGTAGGCCGGCTTCGGCCGGTAGGTCTCGTCGAGGATGTTGGCGGCGCCCTCCCCCTCGAAGGTGTCCGGCACCCAAGAGTACTTGTCGGTGAAGCCCCACACGGTGAACGAGACGCAGTGCCGTGCGCGCAGGCAGGCGTCGAGGAGCAGCCGGTAGCCCTCGGCCTGGGTGCGCAGCTTCTCGTCGTCGGCCGGCATGACCATGCGTACGTCCGCCTCCGTCACGGCGGTCTGCACCCCCAGCGCGTCGAAGCGCTGGAAGTTGGCGGCCACGCCGCCGGGCAGGCCGTACTGGATGCCGAGGTGGCCCTGGAAGCCCACGCCGTGGACGGGCACGCCCTCGGCGCGCAGGGTGCGCACCAGATCGAGCACGGCGTCGCTCTTGGGGCCGGCCCACTCGATGTTGTAGTCGTTGTAGAAGAGCTTGGCGCGCGGGTCCGCCGCGTGGGCCCAGCGGAAGGCGTCCGCGATGTAGCCGGGGCCCAGCTCGCGCAGCCAGATGCTGTCCCGCAGCGTCCCGTCCTCGTTGAACGCCTCATTGACCACGTCCCAGTGCCAGATCCGGCCCTTGAAGTGCCGTACGGTGTCGGTGACGTGCCGGCGCAGGATGTCGCGCAGCTCCTCCTTGGTGAAGTCGCCCTCGGTGAGCCAGGACGGCAGCTGACTGTGCCAGACGAGCACATGACCGCGGACCTTCTGCCCGTGCCGCTCGGCGAACCGGACGAGCCGGTCGGCCGCGGCGTAGTCGCGCTCACCCCGCCGCGGTTCGAGCGCCTCCCACTTCATGACGTTCTCGGGGGTCACGGAGGAGAACTCCGAGCCGGCGACGCGGCGGTAGGGGGCGTCCTCCGCGAGGGCCGTCATGTCGACGGCGGTCCCCACGCGCAGCCGGTCGTCGGCGGCGAGCTGCCGCAGCGGCCGGTCCGGCGCGGCGGCGGACGCCTCCGCCCCGGCCGCGGGGCCGGCGGTGGCGAGGGGGAGCAGGGCGAGGGTCGATGTCACGGCGGCGGCTGTGACGAGGCGCAGCACCTTCACGAGCGGGCACTCCTTGGTGTCTGGCGGCGGTAGGCCACGGGAGCGCAACGCGTTCCGAATGTTTCGGAGACTCCATGCGCGTCGCGCTGCGTCACCGTAAGGGCCCGCCCGCACCACGTCAACAGGGCGGCCCCAGCCGCAAATCCCGCCTCGTCGACCTCCGCCGATTCCTGTTCAACCAGTTGACCCGGCGATCGGTGGGCCGTACGTTCTGCGCAGTCGCTCGGAAACATCGCCGAAACTTTCGATAACCAGCGATGCCCCAGACGTTCATCCGCCCTCCCGCCCTCCCGGGCCTCGCCTCCAGGCGACGGCCACCCAGAAGGGGATGACATGCTCATGCTCAATACTCGTCGTACGTCTCCGCCCAGGGCTCGCCGGGCCCTGGGCGCCGGCCTGGCCGGCCTGCTCGCCCTCGGCGGACTCACCGCTCTGGCCGGGACGGCCGACGCCGCGACGACGCTCGCCTCCGCGGCGGCGGCCAAGGGCCGCTACTTCGGCACCGCCGTCGCCGCGAACCACCTGGGCGAGGCGCCGTACGTCTCCGCGCTCAACACCGAGTTCGACTCGGTGACGCCGGAGAACGAGATGAAGTGGGACGCCGTCGAGGCCACCCGCAACTCGTTCAACTTCCAGGCCGCCGACCGGATCGTCAGCCATGCCCAGAGCCGGGGCATGAAGGTACGCGGCCACACCCTGGTGTGGCACTCCCAGCTGCCGAGCTGGGTCGGCGGCCTCGGCGCCGCGGACCTGCGGTCGGCGATGAACAACCACATCAACCAGGTGATGGGGCACTACAAGGGCAAGATCCACTCGTGGGACGTCGTCAACGAGGCGTTCCAGGACGGCAGCAGCGGCGCGCGGCGCAGCTCGCCCTTCCAGGACAAGCTCGGCAACGGCTTCATCGAGGAGGCGTTCCGCACCGCGCGCGCCGCGGACCCGGCGGCCAAGCTCTGCTACAACGACTACAACACGGACGGCATCAACGCGAAGAGCAACGCCGTCTACAACATGGTCAAGGACTTCAAGGCCCGCGGCGTGCCCATCGACTGCGTGGGCTTCCAGTCCCACTTCAACAGCGCCTCCCCGGTTCCGAGCGACTACCAGGCGAACCTCCAGCGCTTCGCCGACCTCGGCGTCGAGGTCCAGATCACCGAGCTCGACATCGAGGGCTCCGGCACCTCCCAGGCCACCAGCTACGGCAACGTGGTGAAGGCGTGCCTGGCGGTCACCCGCTGCACCGGCATCACCGTCTGGGGCATCACCGACAAGTACTCCTGGCGCGCGAGCGGCACGCCGCTGCTGTTCGACTCCAACTACAACAAGAAGCCCGCCTACGCGGCGGTGCTGTCCGCCCTCGGCGGCTCCTCGGGCGGTGGCGACGGCGGCGGCAGCGGCGCCTCCTGCACCGCCACCTATGCCAAGGCCGAGGAGTGGAGCGACCGCTTCAACGGCCGGGTCACGATCACCGCGGGCGGCTCGGCCATCAGCACCTGGAGCGTGACGGTCACCCTCACCCCGCCGCAGAAGATCTCCACGACCTGGAACGGCACGCCCACCTGGGACAGTAGCGGCAACGTGATGACCATGAAGCCGAACGGGAACGGCAGCCTGGCCCCCGGGGCCTCGACGAGCTTCGGCTTCACCGTCATGAAGAACGGCACCAGCACCCCGCCGGTCATCGGGGCCTGCACGGCCTCCTGATCCCCTCCGTGGACGGCCTCCCGATGCGGTACGCCCGCGCGGGAGGCCCTTTGTTCGTGCCCGGCTCCCCGGGACCGGGCGGGGGTGGCGCCCGGGCGGGGCCCGGCCCCGCGCACGCTCCGCCGCATCCGGGGCCGGGATGATTTGCCACCCCGCCACCGGGGGGCGGAGACTGTAAGGACCCGACGTGGAGCCACCCACGATCCGCTCCGCGCCGCCCCTGGGACCATCGAAGGGGCTGAGCCGGTGGAGAACGACAACACCTTGGTGATCCTCCTCTCCGAGGAGGGAGCGGACGCCGAACGCGTGGCGGAGCGCACCGCCTACCTGCGGGAGGAATTGCTCGCCACGGACGTGGAGGAGGTCTCGGCCGCCCCCGGTGAGGACGTCCCGCCCGGAGCGCGGGCCGTGGACGTCGCCATGATCGGATCTCTGCTGGTGGGCCTGGGCAGCTCGGCCACCGCCCTCAGCCAGGTGGTGACCGTCATCCGGTCCTGGCTGGGCCGGTGCCACGAGGCGCGCCCGTCGCTGCGCCTGACGCTGGGCGACGACACCCTGGAGCTCTCGGAGGCCACGGACGAGCAGGTCACCGAGGCCTTCGACATGTTCGTGCGCAGGCACTCCGCGGCGGGAGCCCCGCCATGACCCCGTCACGGCATGCGCTGATCATCGCCAACGACCGCTACGACGAGCAGGGGCTGAAGAAGCTGCGGGCGCCCGCGCAGGACGCCACCTCCCTCGCCGAGGTCCTGCACGATCCGGAGATCGGCGACTTCGAGGTCGAGGTCGTACGCAACGAACCGGCCCACGTCATCCGCCGCCGTATCCAGGGCTTCTTCAACGACCGCCGGCGCGACGACACGCTGGTGGTGCACTTCTCCTGCCACGGGCTCAAGAGCGAGTCCGGCGAGCTGTACTTCGCCGCCAGCGACACCGAGCCCCGGCTCCTGGACGCCACGGCGGTCCCCGCCCAGTTCGTGCGCGGCTGCATGGCGCGCACGCGGGCCGGCTGCACCGTACTGTTCCTCGACTGCTGCTACGGCGGCGCCTTTTCCAAGGGGTCGTCCTCCGTGCGCGCCTCCGGGGACGTGAACGTCCTCGAGACCTTCCAGGCCGAGAAGCCGCCCAGCGGGCGCGGCTGGGCGGTCATCACGGCGTCCAACTCCATGGAGTACGCCTTCGAGGGCCCCGATCTCGCCGAGAACGCGCAGCCCCGGCCGTCGGTGTTCACCCATGCGGTGGTGGAGGGCCTGAGGACCGGCGAGGCCGATCTCGACCTGGACGGCGTCGTCTCCCTGGACGACCTGTACGACTACGTCTTCGACCACGTACGGGAGCAGAACCCGAACCAGACGCCGAGCAAGACCGTCGAGATGCAGGGAGACCTGCATCTGGCGCACAGCAAGCACCGCCGGATCAGGATCGTTCCCGTCGGTCTCCCGCCCTCCGTCAAGAGCGCGCTCGGCAGCAGGAACGCCTTCGCCCGGCTGGGCGCCGTCGCCGAGCTGCGCTCCCGGCTGCGGAACGAGTCCCTCCCCATCGCCGAAGGGGCACGTCAGGCACTGGAGGAGGTCGCGCGCAACGACATCCGGCAGATCGCGGACGAGGCGAGCAGCGCCCTGCGCGAGGTCCGCCTCCAGCCCTCCCCGGCCCGCCTGGACTTCGGCCCGGTGCCTCGGGGCTCACCCCCGCGGCACCGGACCGTGACCCTGGCCGGCCCGCCCCTGGCACGCTGCTGCGTGGCCCACGCCACGCACGGCTGGCTGCGGGTGGAGGAAACGGCCGAGGGCCTGGACGTCACCGTGGACCCGTCGGTCGAGGGGCGCCTGAGCGGTGACATCGCGCTGAAGGGGGTCGCCGCGGACGCGGTGATCCACGTCGAGGCGGTGGTGGGACCGGGGCGCGAGGAGACCCCCTCCGCCGCGGGCGGCCGCGAGTCCCCGCCGCCCGGTCATGAGCCGTCCCCGCGGGAGGTCCGGGTCGTGCCCACGCCGCCCCCGCCTCCGCCTCCTCCTCCCCCACCGCCCCCTCCCCGGCGCGGGTCCGCCCTCTCCCCCGTCCTCGCGACCACCGCGCTGGGCGCCGCCATCGCCTCGGTCATCACTCTGGTCATGGCCGCGGTGCGGGCGGTGCGGGCCGTGAAGGACCGGGTCGCCGCGGGGCCCGGAAGCGAGCTCCAGACCCATGTGGAGGCCGTCGGGATGCTCTCGCCGCTCGTCGTCTGCCTGATCACCTCGGTGGCCGCCCTGGTCCTCGGCGGGTTCGCCCGGCACGAACTGCGCGCGAGAGCCGAGCGCTACGCGGCCCGCTCGGCGGGCGCCGCCAACGCCCTGACCGCGACGGCGAAGACGCTGGCGGTCCCGGCCCTGACCCTGGCCGGGCTCATCGGCCTCGCCTATCTCGTGGCGAAGGGCCAGTGGTGACCCGCCCCGCGAGCGACATGTCGGGAATCATCCGCCCTGGTCCGGCGTTGACCGGTGACGACGTCGACCGCCGAGGAGAAACCGGTCGATGACGCACGCGTCCGAACGCGATGGCGCGCTCGGACGCAGGACTGGGAACGGAGAGACGGTCGGGTGCACGGTGAGTACAAGGTCCCCGGCGGCAAGCTGGTCGTCGTGGACGTGGAGGCCGAGGACGGTGTGCTGCGCGACGTGCGCGTGGCGGGCGATTTCTTCCTCGAACCGGACGAGGCGCTCGACGCCGTGAACCGCGCCCTGGAGGGCTCCCCGGCGGACACCGACGCGGCCGGCCTGGCCGCCCGGATCGACGCGGCGCTTCCCGAGGGGACCGTGATGTACGGGCTGACCTCGGAGGGCGTCGGCATCGCCGTGCGCCGTGCCCTGGCGCACGCCACGGACTGGACCGACTACGGCTGGCAGCTCATCCACGAGGGCCCGCAGTCCCCGGCCCTGCACATGGCGCTGGACGAGGTCCTCACCGGCGAGGTCGCGGCGGGGCGGCGACCGCCCACGCTGCGCGTGTGGGAATGGGGCGCCCCCGCCGTGATCATCGGCAGCTTCCAGTCGCTGCGCAACGAGGTCGACGCCGACGGCGCCGCACGCCACGGCGTGGAGGTCGTCCGCCGGATCTCCGGCGGCGGCGCGATGTTCGTGGAACCGGGCAACACGATCACGTACTCGCTGTCCGTGCCCGGGGCGCTGGTGCAGGGCCTGTCCTTCCAGGACAGCTACGCCTACCTCGACGACTGGGTGCTGGGCGCGCTCGGCGACATGGGGATCCGGGCCTGGTACCAGCCGCTGAACGACATCGCCACCGACCAGGGCAAGATCGCGGGGGCCGCGCAGAAGCGGATCGTGGGGCCGGACGGCGGCCCCGGTGCCGTGCTGCACCACGTGACGATGTCGTACGACATCGACGCCGACAAGATGCTGGACGTGCTGCGCATCGGCCGGGAGAAGCTGTCCGACAAGGGCGTCGGAAGCGCGAAGAAGCGGGTGGATCCGCTGCGCCGGCAGACCGGGCTGCCCCGCGAGGCCGTCATCGAGCGGATGATCGACTCCTTCCGCGGCCGGTACGGGCTGACCCGGGGCAAGGTGACGGACGAGGAGCTGTCCCGGGCCCGGGAACTGGCGCGCGCCAAGTTCTCCTCGCCCGCGTGGACGGCCCGGGTGCCCTGAGCCGGCAGCGGGCCCAGGCGCCCTGAGCCGGCGGCGAACCCTGGTGCCCTGAGGCCCGCGGCGGGCCCGGTCCGCCCCGGGCCCGCCGTCCGCGCGCACGGGGGGCCGGCCCCGCATCGGGGCGCCCGCTGTCACCGCGCCCGCACACAGCGAGAGGGCACTTCCGCCCCACCGGGACTCGTGTGAGACTGTCGTCCCCGTCCGCAGTGCGGACAGCCTCCGCACCGTCCCCAAGAGAAGTGCGCCGTGCGTTCTCTCCCCCTGCCGTTGGCCCTGACCGCGCGCCTGGCCCCGGTCGCCGTGCTCGCCACGGCCGGCTGGGCTTTGTCGTCCGGCCCGGCCGCCACGACCTCCGCCGCCGGCCACCAGGCCGCCCCCGAGACCGGCAACCGGTCCTCCGCTTCCTCCTCCCTGTCCGCCCCCTCGGCCCCGTCGACGCAGGCGGTGCCGACGACGTACGCGTCCGCTCCGGACCCGTGCGCCGCTCTGACCGCGAAGACGATCACCTCGCTCGTCCCGGGGGCGAGGAAGGCGGGAAAGGAGATACCGTCCACGGACACGCGCGAGCGCCGCACCTGCTCGTGGAACGCGCTCCAGGGATACGACTACCGCTGGCTCGACGTCTCCTTCGAGATCATGAAGTCGGACCAGGCGGCGCGGGCGTCGTACGAGGAACGCGTCGGGGACGACGACGGCGGTGGCGAGGTCCCCGGCCTGGGCGACACGGCGTACTCCGTGGTCGGCCTGGTCACCGAGGACGGGCAGCAGACCCGCGAGGGGACGGTGATCGCCCGCGCGTCGAACGCGCTGGTGGTCGTCACGTACAACGGCAGCGACTTCGAGACCCGGAAGGCGCCCGGGACGGACGAGATCAACAAGGGCGCGATCAGGGCCGCGAAGGAAGCGGTGGCCGCGCTGGAGGACGTCCGGCGGGGCTGAACCCGCCGCACGTGCGTCTCCCGCCCCGGCCCCGCCCGGCCCGGCGCCAGCCGTACGACGTGGCGGCACGCGGCCTGGCGTCCTCAGCCCCGAGGGGCGTCCCGGCCGTTGACGGCGGGGATCACCCGCGTCCCGTACGCGTCGATCACGGCTTCCCGCGCGTCGTGCATGGCGTACAGGGCGAACTGGTCGACGCCCAGCGCGCGCAGCGCGTTCAGCTTCTCGATGTGCCGCTCGGCGGGCCCGATCAGGCAGAACCGGTCGACGATCTCGTCCGGCACGAACCGGGTGTCCGGGTTGCCGCTGCGCCCGTGGTGAGCGTAGTCGTAGCCCTGCCGCGCCCGGACGTAGTCGGTGAGCTCCCGTGGTACGACGCTGCCGTCCGCGCCGTACCTGGCGACGAGGTCGGCGACGTGGTTGCCGACCATGCCGCCGAACCAGCGGCACTGCTCCCGGGCGTGGGCGAGGGCGCCGGGCGAGTCGTCGGCGGTGACGTAGGCGGGGGCGGCGACGCAGACGGTCACCTCGGCCGGGTCCCGGCCGGCCGCGGCCGCCGCGTCCCTGACCGCCCGGACCATGGACTCGGTCAGGTAGAGGTCGGCGAGCTGGAGGATGAATCCGTCGGCCTCCTCGCCGGTCAGCTTCAGCGCCCTGGGACCGTACGCGGCGGTCCACACCGGCAGTTCGGCGCCCGGCCTGACCCACGGGAACCTCACGACCGTGCCACCCCCGAGGTCGGCCGCCTCGCCGCGGGCGAGGGCGCGGATGACCCTGATCGCCTCCCGGAGGCGGACCAGCGTGGTGGGGCTGCGGCCGGCGACCCGCATCGCGGAGTCGCCGCGGCCGATGCCGCAGATGGTGCGGTTGCCGAACATGTCGTTGAGGGTGGCGAAGGTGGAGGCGGTGACCTCCAGGCTGCGGGTGCCCGGATTGGTCACCATCGGACCGATCCTCAGCCTGGTGGTGTTCGCGAGGATCTGGCTGTGGATCACGAACGGCTCCTGCCACAGTACGGCGGAGTCGAAGGTCCAGCCGTGGGTGAAGCCGTTGCGCTCGGCGCGCTTCATCAGGCTGACGACCCGGGCGGCCGGCGGATCGGTCTGGAGAACGAGTCCGAAGTCCATGGCGTCGATCCTCTCCGCAACGCGGCCCGACGCCAATCCTCCCCGCCTCGAAAACCCCCTGCGCGCTCGGGTGCGAGGTGTGGCCGGACCGCTCAGGGATCCCCCTGCTCGAAGAGCTTGGGGGAGCGTGCCGGGCGTCGCGACAGGGCGAACGCTGCCTGCCGCGGCACTAGCTCAGGTACTGACAGGTAGAGCGCGGCGTGTACACGCCGTGTCCCGCCCGGCCGACGAAGCGGCGGTCTTCGATGACCGGTTCGCCGCGGGAGAGGACGGTCTCGACGCGCCCGGTGACCCGTTTGCCCTCGTACGCCGAGTAATCGACGTTCATGTGGTGGGTCTCGGCGGAGATGACCTGCTCGGCGTGCGGGTCGTAGACCACGATGTCGGCGTCGGCGCCGGGCGCGATCGTGCCCTTCTGCGGATACAGGCCGAACATGCGCGCCGGGGTCGCGCAGGCGATCTCGATCCAGCGGCGGCGGCCGATGTGCCCGTCGACGACCGCCTGGTGGAGCAGGTCCATACGGTTCTCCACGCCCGGCAGACCGTTGGGGATCTTGGAGAAGTCGCCGCGGCCCAGCTCCTTCTGGCCCGCGAAGCAGAACGGGCAGTGGTCGGTGGAGACCACCTGGAGGTCGTTGGTCCGCAGCCCCCGCCACAGGGCCGCCTGGTGCTCGCGCGGCCTCAGCGGCGTACTGCACACGTACTTGGCACCTTCGAAGCCGGGCTCGGCGAGGTTGTCGGCGGACAGGAAGAGGTACTGCGGGCACGTCTCACCGAAGACCGGCAGACCCTTGTCCCGGGCCGCGGCCAGCTCAGCGACCGCCTCCCCGGCCGACACATGCACGACGTACAGCGGGGCGCCGGCGACCCGGGCAAGCTGGATGGCACGGTGCGTGGCCTCCGCCTCCAGCAGCACCTCGCGTACCTCGCCGTGGTGGCGGGGATCGGTCTCGCCGCGGGCGAGGGCCTGCTCGACGAGGACGTCGATGGCGAGGCCGTTCTCGGCGTGCATCATGATCAGCCCGCCGTTGGCCGAGGCGCGCTGCATGGCGCGCAGGATCTTGCCGTCGTCCGAGTAGAAGACCCCCGGGTACGCCATGAAGAGTTTGAACGAGCTCACGCCCTCCTCCACGAGAAGATCCATCTCTTTGAGGGAGTTCTCGTCGACGTCGGAGACGATCATGTGGAACCCGTAGTCGATCGCGCAGTTGCCCTCCGCCTTGGCATGCCAGGTGTCCAGGCCCTCGCGCAGCGAGCGGCCGGCGCTCTGCACCGCGAAGTCGACGATCGTGGTCGTGCCGCCCCAGGCGGCGGCCCGGGTGCCGGTCTCGAAGGTGTCGGAGGCGAACGTGCCGCCGAACGGCAGCTCCATGTGGGTGTGGACGTCGACACCGCCCGGGATCACGTACTTGCCGGTGGCGTCGAGGACCCGCGGCGCCGTGAACGACTCGGCGGCCGGGGTGCCGGACGCGGCGAGGGCGGCGATACGGCCGTCCTCGATCAGCACATCGGCGTGGATCTCGTCGGACGCGGTGACGACGAGGCCACCGCGGATGACGGTACGGCTGCTCATGCTGCTCCCTCTCCTGCCGTGGTCGGTGCGGTCGGCGCGCGGTCGCGGCGGCACCCGGCCGGCGGCCGCCGCCCCGGGGTCCGGCGTGGACGCCGGGGCGGCGGCCGGGGCGTTCCCGCCCGTGCGCGGCCGGGCTACTCGATGCTTCTCAGGGCGCGCTCCAGGATCGCGGCGCCCTCTTCCGCCTCCGCGACCGTGAGGGACAGCGGCGGGGCGATGCGCAGGGCGCTGGTGTCGTGACCGCCGCCCTTGCCGATGAGCAGGCCGCCCGCGCGGGCCGCCTCCAGCACGGCGGACGTGGCCTGCCAGTCCGCCTCGTCGGTGCCGGGCCGGGTCAGCTCGATGCCGATCATCAGCCCCCGCCCGCGCACCTCACGCACGTGCGGCACCTGTGCGGCGACGGACCGCAGCCGCTCGATGAGCAGCCCGCCGACCCGCCGGGCGTTGCCCTGGAGGTCGTGCTCCAGCAGGTACGTCAGATTGGCGAGGCCGGCCGCCATCGTGACCTGGGTGCCGCCGAAGGTGGAGATGCTGTTGGCGTCCAGACAGTTCATGATGTCGGCGCGGGCGATCACCCCGCCGATGGACATGCCGTTGCCGATGCCCTTGGCGAAGGTGACGATGTCGGGCGGGCCGCTGCGGGCGTGGGCCTGCCAGCCCCAGAAGTGGTCGCCGGTGCGGCCCCAGCCGGTCTGCACCTCGTCGGCGATCCACAGGATGCCGCGGTCGCGCAGCACCTCGCGGAAGGCGGCGTACAGGCCGTCCGGCGGGGAGGTGAAGCCGCCGACGCCCTGGACGGGTTCGGCGATCAGCGCGGCCGGCGGGCGGGTGTGGCCGAGCAGGTCGACGAGGTCGGCGACACAGGCGTCGATGAACTCCCGGTCGCCGAGCGCGGCGTAGGGCCCGCGGGTGCGCACGCCGCCGTGGACGTACAGCGTCTGGAGCGGGGACAGCGACGTCGGGGACCAGCCGCGGTTGCCGGTGATGCCGACCGCGCCGAAGGAGCGGCCGTGGTAGCTGTTGCGCATCGCGAGGACCGTGTTGCTGCGCCGGTACGTCGTCGCCAGCAGCAGAGCGGTGTCATTGGCCTCGGTGCCGGAGGTGGTGAAGAAGACCCGGGCGTCGGGGATGCCGGACACCTGGGCGACGCGCTCGGCGAGTTCGACCATGGGGCGGTTCAGGTAGAGGGTCGAGGAGTGGACGAGCCGCCCGGCCTGCTCGCTCACCGCCTTGGTCACCTCGGGCAGGGCGTGCGCGGTCATGGTGGTGAGGATGCCGCCGAAGAAGTCCAGGTACCTGTTGCCGGCGGCGTCCCAGACGTGGCGGCCCTCGCCGTGGGTGATCTCGATCGGGTCCTCGTAGTAGAGGGCGAGCCAGTCGGGCAGGACGGCGCGGTGGCGGCTCAGCAGATCGCGGGTCACGGGCGCACCAGCCCCTCGTAGGCGTCGGGGCGGCGGTCGCGGTAGAAGGCCCACTGCCGCCGCACCTGGTCGATCACGGCGAAGTCGAGGTCGCGGACCACGAGCTCCTCCTTGCTGTCACTGGCCACGTCGCCGACGAACTGCCCGCGCGGGTCGACGAAGTACGACGTGCCGTAGAAGTCGTTGGTGCCGTACTCCTCCTGTCCGACGCGGTTGATCGCGGCGACGAAGTACTCGTTGGCCACGGCCGCCGCGGGCTGTTCCAGCCGCCACAGGTGGGCGGAGAGGCCGCGGTGGGTGGCGGACGGGTTGTACACCAGCTGGGCTCCGGCCAGGCCGAGTTGGCGCCATCCCTCCGGGAAATGGCGGTCGTAGCAGATGTAGACGCCGACCTTGCCGACGGCGGTGTCGAAGACGGGCCAGCCGAGGTTGCCGGGCCGGAAGTAGTACTTCTCCCAGAAGCCCTCGACCTGCGGGATGTGGTGTTTGCGGTAGGTGCCGAGGACGGTGCCGTCGGCGTCGATCACGGCCGCGGTGTTGTAGTAGAAGCCCGGCTGCTCGACCTCGAACACCGGTGCGACGATCACCATGCCGGTCTCCCGCGCGAGCGCGCTCATACGGCGCACGGTCGGACCGTCGGGCACCGGCTCGGCCCAGCGGTAGTGCTCCGGATCCTGGACCTGGCAGAAGTAGGGGCTGTTGAAGACTTCCTGGAACCCGATGATCTTCGCGCCCTGCCGGGCCGCCTCGCGGGCGTACTCCTCGTGTTTCGCCACCATGGACTCGGTGTCGCCGGTCCAGGCGGCCTGGACCAGAGCGGCACGTACGACATTGGCCATGAGCTGCTCCTCCGACGCGACGAAAGCGCCTCTACGCCCGTAGAGCGGGCCGTAGAGGGACGAACGTAAGCCTCCCGGACGGGCTTGCCAAGACCATCGTCGTCAAGCCGGGGTGTCGATCGCGTTTCGCACCCCTGTGGGTGAGCGGGCGGTGGGGGGGCACGGGCCCGGTGGGGCTGGTGGGGTGGATGGGGCGTGGTGGGGAGGGGCGGCGGTGACCGAAGCGCGGCACGGGGGAACGGGGCGCGGAGGGACGGCGCGGGGCCGGGAGGGGCACGGACAGGGAGGTGCGGCGGCGGGTCCCGGTGCCCGGGGCGCGCGGGCGGCGTCAGACGGTGAACCCGGCGACGCGCAGGGCGTGCGCGACGTCCCGGCGGTGTTCCTCCGAGACGCCTTGGGCGGCCTCCAGCAGCAGCGGGACGAGCCGCCCCGGATCGGGCGCGGCACTGCCGGCCGCGTCCTGCGGACCGCGCACGCGTACGCACGCGTCGAGCAACGCGCGCGCCGCACCGCGGCGGCCCGCGACGGCCAGCCCGAGCACGGCCTCCCCGAGCTCGGCGACGGGCCGCGCCACGCCCTGCCGCAGGATCCGCTCGGCGTCGGCCTCGCGTCCGGCAGCCCGGAGCGCGTCGGCGGCGTCGGCCAGCCGGTCCGCGGGCAGCGAGGCCGCTTCCCACAGCAGGGTCGTCCAGTCGGCGCCCAGCCCGGCCCGCCCCAGTTCCTCGGCGAGCAGCGGGAAGCGGACGACGGGCCAGCGGGCGGCCTCCGCCAGCAGGGCGTGCGCCTCCCCGCTGCGGCCCTCGGCGCGCAGCCGGGCCAGCGCCGCCACGCTTCCGGCCACCTCCCGGCGGTCGGCCTCGGCCGGCGGCCGGACGGGCGTCTCCCGCGGCGGCACGTCCTCGACGACCGCCCCGGCGAACCGCGCTCCGCGCGGAGTGCGCCCGGTCCCGGCTCGCGGCGCGGGCGGCTCCGGTAGGGCGGTCGGCGGTACGGCGACGGGAGCGACCTCGTCGGCGGCCTCACCGGCGAAGCGGGCACTGCCGCGCCGCCGTTTGCGGCGGGCCGGGGTGCCGGGGGCGGGTGCGGGGAGGCCACCTTGCGCCGCGGGCGGTGGCGCGGGGCGCCCTTCCGCCGGGGCGGCGGCCGGGGGCTGCGGGCTCGCCGCGGCTTCCCGCGGGCCGTGACCGCCGTGTGTCCGGCGTTCCCACTCGGTGATGCGCGCCCGGAGTTCGGCACACCGGGCGCTCGCGCGGGCGTGGTCGTCCTCGGCCCAGGCCAGGTCGACTCGGAGGGCGTCGGCCTCCTCACGGGTGGCGGCCGAGGCCAGCAGCCGCCTCAGCTCGGCCCGCCGTTCGGCGGCGTGACGGCGCTCGCGCAGCATGAGGTCCAGCTGATCGCCGAGGGAGTCCCGGGCACCCGGCAGCGCGTCGTGCGCGGCGAGGGCGGCGGTGTGCAGGGCGCGGGCACGGGCCGCCTCGGCCGCGACGGCGCCGGCATCGGTACCGCCCTGCGCGGCGAGGTCCTGGAGCAGCGCCTCGACCACGTCCCAGGGCGGCACCTGCCACCCCTCCAGACAGGCCCGCATGCCGTCGGGGTCGCGCCGCCAGAACACTCCGCACCAGCCGCCGCCCTGGTCCAGGCGGGCCAGCAGACCCGCGAGGCATCGAGCGAACTCCCGCGACGCTGCGGGGATCTGACCCATCGTCATTTCCGAACTCCCGCCAGACTGGAGCACTCCGGTCCGGAGTGAACACCAGCCGTGTTACAGGGCCGCTACGGCGAGTTTTCGGCCGCGGCGCGGGCTCCGCCGCGCGCCGGGACGGGCACGCCACCGCGCATCCGGGCGGGCACGCCGACGGTCGCGGCCGCCGACCCGCGCGGCCGCGGACCCGGCCCGGACCCGACGACGGGGACGACGACGGACGAGACGACGACCGACGCCGCGACGGAGGCGGCGACGGACAAGGCGCCGACGAGCACCGCGACGAGCCGACGGCGAACGCCCCGGCGTCAGACCCCGCGGTCAGACCCCGGCGAGCGCGCAGCGCCCCGCCAGCTCGTCCATCGACAGACCCAGGGCGTGGGCGAGGGCGGCCACCGTGAAGAAGGCCGGGGTCGGGGCACGGCCGGTCTCGATCTTGCGGAGGGTCTCGGCGGAGATGCCCGCGCTCGCCGCGACGTCCGCCATGCTCCGGCCGCCGCGCGCCTCGCGCAGCAGCCGCCCGAGCCGCTCGCCGCGTTCGCGTTCTTCGGGAGTGAGAGGGGTGCGCACCATGGCACCCATTCTAATACCGGTATTGTAATTGGCATGGTGGAACTGAAGACGGATACGTCGATCGACGCGATGTACGAGGCGGGGCAGGTGGTCGGGCGGGCGCTGACCGCCGTACGGCAGGCCGCGGACGTGGGGGTCTCCCTGCTGGAGCTGGACGCGGTGGCCCGGGAGGTGCTGCGCGCGGCGGGCGCCCGCTCACCGTTCCTGGGCTACCGGCCCTCCTTCGCGCCGACCCCCTTCCCGGCGGTGATCTGCGCGTCGGTGAACGACGCGATCGTGCACGGCATCCCGGACGGCTACCGGCTGCGCGACGGGGACCTGGTGTCCATCGACTGCGGCGCGCAGCTGGACGGCTGGGCCGGCGACTCGGCGATCAGCTTCGTCGCCGGCACCCCGCGCGCGGCGGACGTCCGTCTGGTCGAGACCGCCGAGCGGGCCCTCGCGGCGGGCATCGAGGCGGCCGTGGCCGGCAACCGCATCGGGGACATCGCCCACGCGATCGGCTCGGTGTGCCGGGCGGCGGGTTACGGCATCCCGGACGGCTTCGGCGGCCATGGCATCGGCCGCCGTATGCACGAGGATCCGCCGGTGCCGAACGAGGGCCGTCCGGGCCGCGGGCTCCGCCTGCGCCACGGCATGGTCCTGGCGATCGAGCCGATGGTGATCGGCGGCGGCGGGGACGGCTACCACGCGGCGCCGGACGGCTGGACCCTGCGGACGGACGACGGCTCCCGCGCCGCCCACGCGGAGCACACGGTCGCGATCACGGAGGACGGACCGCGCGTGCTCACGGCCCGCGAAGGGGGCTGAGGACCGGGCGCGGACACGTCCGGCGACGGCGGCGGCCAGGGCCGTCGCCGGACATGCCCGCCGCGGGGCGACGTGTCATCGTGGCATGAGCGGGCCCCGACCGGGTTACCCGGCCCCGGCACGTCGACCAGCGGAGGACACCGGAGGACGGACAGCGATGACCAGCGGCTTCATCAGCCCGGAGGGCGACCCCTTCGCCGAATTCCTCGCCCGGTTCTTCGGCGGACCGCGGCCCCGGCACATCGACATCGGCCGGCTGCTGAGCCAGCCGGCCCGGGAGCTGGTGCGCGGCGCCGCCCAGTACGCCGCCGAGCACGGCAGCCGGGACCTGGACACCGAGCACCTGCTGCGGGCCGCGCTGTCCGCGGAGCCGACCCGGAGTCTGCTCAGCCGGGCCGGCGCGGATCCGGACTCGCTGGCGTCGGAGATCGACGAGCGCTCCGGACCGGTCCAGCACACCCCCGGTGAGGCCCCGCCGCCCACCTCGCTCTCCCTGACGCCGGCCGTCAAGCGCGCCCTGCTGGACGCGCACGAGCTGGCCCGGGCGAGCGGCACCGGGTACATCGGGCCGGAGCATGTGCTCAGCGCGCTCGCCGCCAACCCGGACTCGGCCGCCGGGCACATCCTCAACGCGGCCCGGTTCGCGCCCTCCGCCCTGCCGCCCGAGGCGCCGGAGTCGGCGGGGGCCCGCACGGAACGGCCCCAGCCGACGAACACGCCGACGCTGGACAAGTACGGCCGCGACCTGACCGACCTGGCCCGGCAGGGCCGGATCGACCCGGTGATCGGGCGGGACGAGGAGATCGAGCAGACGGTCGAGGTGCTCTCCCGCCGCGGCAAGAACAACCCGGTGCTGATCGGTGACGCGGGCGTCGGCAAGACGGCGATCGTCGAGGGGCTGGCGCAGCGCATCGCCGACGACGACGTGCCCGACGTGCTCGCCGGGCGCCGGGTGATCGCCCTGGACCTGACGGGCGTGGTCGCCGGGACCCGGTTCCGCGGCGACTTCGAGGAGCGGATGAACAACATCGTGGGCGAGATCCGCGCCCACTCCGACCGGCTGATCATCTTCATCGACGAGCTGCACACCGTGGTCGGCGCGGGCGGCGGCGGCGAGAGCGGGTCAATGGACGCCGGCAACATCCTCAAGCCGGCCCTCGCCCGCGGCGAGCTGCACATCGTGGGCGCGACCACGCTGGAGGAGTACCGCCGCATCGAGAAGGACGCGGCACTGGCCCGCCGCTTCCAGCCGATCCTGGTGCCCGAGCCGACCACCGCCGACGCGATCGAGATCCTGCGCGGCCTGCGTGACCGCTACGAGGCGCACCACCAGGTCCGTTACACCGACGAGGCGCTGGTGGCGGCGGTGGAGCTGTCCGACCGCTACCTCACCGACCGGCGGCTGCCGGACAAGGCGATCGACCTGCTCGACCAGGCCGGCGCCCGGGTGCGGCTGCGGGCCCGCACCAAGGGCACGGACGTGCGGGCCATGGAGCGCGAGGTCGAGCAGCTGGTCCGCGACAAGGACCAGGCGGTCGCGGACGAGCAGTACGAGCAGGCCACCCGGCTGCGGGACCGGATCGTGGAGCTGAAGGAGCGCATCGCCCAGGCGGCCGGCGACGGCGAGGCCGACGAGGGGCAGAACCTGGTGGTGGGCACCGAGGCGATCGCCGAGGTGGTGTCCCGGCAGACCGGCATCCCGGTCAGCAGCCTCACCCAGGAGGAGAAGGACCGGCTGCTCGGCCTGGAGCGGCACCTGCACGAGCGGGTCGTCGGCCAGGACGAGGCCGTCCGGGTCGTCGCCGACGCCGTACTGCGCTCGCGCGCCGGGCTCGCCAGCCCGAACCGGCCGATCGGCAGCTTCCTCTTCCTCGGCCCGACCGGCGTCGGCAAGACGGAGCTCGCCCGGGCGCTGGCCGAGGCGCTGTTCGGCAGCGAGGACCGCATGGTCCGCCTCGACATGAGCGAGTACCAGGAGCGGCACACCGTCAGCCGCCTGGTCGGCGCCCCGCCCGGCTACGTCGGCCACGAGGAGGCCGGCCAGCTCACCGAGGTGGTGCGCCGCCACCCCTACTCGCTGCTCCTCCTGGACGAGGTGGAGAAGGCGCACCCGGACGTCTTCAACATCCTGCTCCAGGTCCTCGACGACGGCCGGCTGACCGACTCCCAGGGCCGTACGGTGGACTTCACCAACACCGTCATCGTGATGACCAGCAACCTGGGCTCCGACGTGATCACCCGTCGGGGCGCCGGCATCGGCTTCGGCCCGGGCGGCGCGGACGCGGACGAGGAGGCCCGGCGCGAGCGGGTGCTGCGCCCGCTGCGCGAGCACTTCCGGCCGGAGTTCCTCAACCGCATCGACGAGATCGTCGTCTTCCGCCAGCTCAGCTCCGAGCAGCTGCGGCGGATCACCAGCCTGCTGCTGGAGCAGACCCGGCGGCTGCTGCACGCCCAGGACGTCACCGTCGACTTCACCGACGCGGCCGTGGACTGGCTCGCCGAGCACGGCTACCAGCCGGAGTACGGCGCCCGTCCGCTGCGCCGCACCATCCAGCGGGAGGTCGACAACCAGCTGTCCCGGCTGCTGCTGGACGGACGGGTCGCCGAGGGCGGCCGGGTGACGGTGGACGTCGAGGACGGGCGCCTGGCCTTCCGTACGCGGCAGACGCCCGCCCCCGAACTGTGACGCTCAGCGGGCGGGGCGCACCACCATCGCCGAGCCGCCGCCGCGCCGTACCTTCTCGGCGGCGGCCAGCCACCCGCCGTCCGGCAGCCGCTGGATGCCCGTCGCCGCGCCGATCTCCGGGTTCGGCTTGAAGGAGTGCCCGATGGCCTCCAGCCGCCGCCGCGTCTCGGTGCCCTGGAGGGCCGGTTCCATGTCGGTCTGGGCCGTGTTGCGCTGGCTGACGCGCGGCGCGGCGATCGCGTCGGCGAGCGGCAGGCCGCGGTCGAGGAATCCGGTCAGGGTCTGGAGCACGGTGGTGACGATGGTGGCGCCACCGGGCGAGCCGAGGGCGACGACCGGCCTGGCGTGCCGGTCGAGCACGATCGTCGGCGCGATGGACGACCGGGGCCGCTTGCCGGGACCGGGCAGGTTCGGGTCGTGCACGGCCGGGTCGGCCGGGGCGAAGGAGAAGTCCGTGAGCTGGTTGTTGAGCAGGAAGCCGCGGCCGGGCACGGTGATGCCGCTGCCGCCGGTCTGCTCGATGGAGAGGGTGTAGGAGACGACGTTCCCCCACTTGTCCGCCGTCGTCAGGTGCGTGGTGTTCTCGCCCTCGTACGTCGTCGGCGCCGCCGTGCCGCCGCCCCGGCACGGGGCCGGGTGGCGCGGGTCGCCCGGGGCGAGGGGGCTGGTGAGGACCGCGTCGTCCTGGATGAGGCACGCGCGGGAGTCGGCGTACCGCTGCGAGAGCAGCTCTCGGGTCGGTACGTCCTCGAAGGCGGGGTCGCCGACCCAGCGGCCGCGGTCGGCGAAGGCGATCCGGCTGGCCTCGATGAAGCGGTGCAGGTATTGGGCCTGGCTCGTCCGCTTCGGCGAGAGGTCGCCGCGCTCCAGGATGTTGAGGGCCTCGCCGACGGTGGTGCCGCCGGCGGAGGAGGGCGCCATGGAGTACACGTCGAGACCTCGGTAGGAGGTCTTGGTGGGGGCCTGGAGCCGGGGGCGGTAGGCCGCCAGATCCCTGGCGGACAGGTCGCCGGGGCGGGCGTTCCAGCCGGAGTCCGGGTCGATGGGCGGCTTGTTGACGGTGGCGACGATGTCCTCGCCGATGTCGCCCCGGTAGACCACGTCCACGCCCTTGCCGCCCAGCTCCCGGTAGGTGCGGGCGAGGTCGGGGTTCTTGAAGGTGGAGCCGACGGCCGGGAGCTCGCCGCCGGGCAGGAACAGCTCGGCGGTGTCGGGGAAGTACCGGAAACGGGCCTCGTTGGCGGCGGTCTGGGCGCGGAAGGTGGCGTCGACCGTGAAGCCGTCGCGGGCCAGCCGCTCGGCGGGCCGCAGCACGGTGGCGAGCTTCCGGCTGCCCCACTTGTCCAGGGCCGTCCGCCAGGTCGCGGGTGTGCCCGGGGTGCCGACCGCGAGGCCGCTGGTGACCGCGTCGGCGAACGGGATCGGCTTGCCGTTCTCGGTGAAGAGGTCCTTCCCGGCGGTCAGGGGTGCCGTCTCCCGGCCGTCGATGGTGTGGACCTTACGGGACGTGGCGTCGTAGTAGACGAAGTAGCCGCCCCCGCCGATGCCGGACGAGTAGGGCTCGGTGACGCCGAGGGCGGCGGCGGTGGCGACGGCCGCGTCGACGGCGTTGCCGCCCTTCCTGAGTACCTCGATGCCGGCGGCGGAGGCGTCGGAGTCGACGCTCGCGACCGCGCCGCCGTACCCGACGGCGACCGGTGACTTCTCGGCGGGCTGTGGCCGCGCGGTCGGCGGAGCCGCCGCCCCCACCGACACCACCACGGCGGCCGAGACCGACAGAACCGCCAGATTCCGTGCGACCAGATTCCGTGCGACAGGACGACGCATCCGCACCTCCAGTGACAGGCCGTCCGGGCAGCTTAATTCATCGTCATGGCCGCGTCATGGACCCGCCGGACACGGCCCGGTCGCCGCCCGCTAGCATGCGCGGCCATGACCGACGACGTGCGCGACATCGTCCTGGGCGTGCTGGCGGCGGGCATCAGCGCCACGCTGGGCTGGGCCGCCCGTACCTATTTGTGGAAGCGCAAGCTCCGCCGCAAGCGGGCGTTCCTCGGTCTGCCGGCGAACGGGGAGTCGCTGCTCGTGGTCAACCGCGACCCGGCCGCCGTCGAACCGGCGGTCCACCGCTTCGACGTGTTCGCGCTGCTGGAGCTGGCCGCGGTCGTCCGGGAGTGCGGAGCGCACTTCCAAGTGGTCACCCACGACACAGTCCACCAGGGCGTCGGCGAGCGCACCGAGTTCTGCGTGGGCGGCCCGGGTTCGAACCGGCGCGTTGCGGCACACATGGCGGCCATGCTGCCGGGCGTCCGCGTCACCGTTGGTCCGGAGCCGGGCCCGGACCGGGCCGCCTTCCTCATCGGGACCGAGCACTACCGCATGGAGCCTGGAATCACGGAGTATGTCCTGCTGGCCCGGCTGACCGCGGGCGGAGGCCCTGGAGTCCGTCCCGTGTTCCTCTTCTGCGGCCAACGCGCGATCACCAACCAGGCGGCGACCCGGTACCTGGCGCGCAACCACGAACGGCTGGCCCGCGAGCACGGCGGCGAGCCCTTCGTCCTGCTGCTGAAGGTCGTCAACTCCCAGGCGTACGGCCCCGACGTCGTGGAGCTGGTCGCCGACGTGACCCGGGCGGCGACCAGCCCCCTGCCGCCACCGGCGTCCCCGGCGTCCCATGGCACCTCCTGAGCATCCCGAAGCAGACGCGAGCGGCCTGCGTCAGTTCTCGGCGACCTCCGCGTACGCCTGCGACAGCTGGGGCGCACCGCTCGCGGCCCACTCCCGGCCGACGGCCACGACGTCGGTCTCACGGCCGGAGGGGAGCCGTATGACGGGCCGGCCGTCACGCCGGATCCGCCAGGCGGCACCGGCCACGGTGCGGACGATCACGGTGCCCAGATACAGCCCGGCGTCGTTGCCGAGCCAGGGCAGGACCTCCTCGTCGTCGCGCCAGCGCGGCACCATCTGGTCGAGCGCCTCCAGGGAGGCGGCGGTGTCGTCGAGCCGGATGCCGTCCCCGGACGCCTGGGAGCGGAGCAGCTCGCACTCGGCGAGCAGCCCGGCGACGCCCTCGGGGTCGAGAGCCGCCGCGGGTGCCTCGCGCCGGCCGCCCAGGAAGGGGATGTGCATACGTCCAGACTGGCATCGGCCCCGGGCTGCGCACCACAGGCACGCGGAGGGCGGATTCCGGCCGTCCGGCCCCAGGGCTGCGCATGGCGCGTTGACCGCCCGGCGCCGCTTCCCTACGTTCGCGGTGCGCGCGTCGCGCCGCCCGCCGCCGCGACCGCCGCGTCCGCCCGTGCCGTGACGCGTCGTCCGCTCGTCACTCGTCATCCGGAAGGGACCGTCCATGCGCCGAGGGGTCCGGAGTACCGCCGTCGTCCTCGCCCTGCTGGCCGCCGCGGTACCGGCCGCCTCCGCCGCGCGGGCCGCGCCCGGGTCCGGCGCCGGGCCGCTGCCGCTGGAGCGGCTCTTCGACAACAGGGCCGTCAGCGATGACGCCCGGCCGGGTCAGGCCGACTTCGACGGCTCGGGAGCCTCCCTGTCGGCGCGCGACCTGGCCGCGGCCGGCTGGGCGCCCGGCCGCACGCTCACCGTGCAGGGCGCCCGGCTGCGCTGGCCGCGGCAGGCGGCGGGCCGGCCGGACAACGTGCGGGCGGCCGGGCAGCGCGTCCGCGTCACCGGACGCGGCGACGCGCTCGCCTTCCTGGTCGCGGGCACCTCCGGCACCGCCGTGACCGGGACGGGGACGGTGACGTACGCCGACGGTACGGGCTCCGCCTACCGGCTCACCGCGCCCGACTGGCGCACCGGCCCGCTCGCCACCAAGGCGGTGGCGCTGCCGCACGTCAACACGCCCGCCGGGCAGCTCGCCGAGCACGCACGGCTGTACGTCGTGACCGTGCCGCTCGCGCCGAACCGGCAGGTGACCTCGGTGCGGCTGCCGCGCGCGGCCGGCCTGCACGTGTTCGCGCTGTCGGTACGGGACGCCGGGCGGGGCTGGACCGGCGCCTGGGCGACGTCGACGTCCGGGTACCCGGCGGTGGGTCCGTGGTCCGGCCGGACGCTGCGGCTGGTGGTGCACACCTCGGCGGGCGGGCCACGGGTGCGGGTGCGGTTCGACAACACCTTCGCCGCGGCGCCGGTACGGATCGGCCGCGCGACCGTGGCGGTGCGCCGGGCGGGCGCGGCGGCGCTGCGGGCCCCGGTGCCGCTGTCCTTCGGCGGCGCCCGCGGCGCCGACATCCCGGCGGGGGCGCAGGCGTACAGCGATCCGCTCCCCTTCGCGGTGCCCGCCGGCCGGGATCTGCTGGTGAGCTTCCATCTGCCCGGCCACGTCGCGGCGGCGCCCGTGCACCGGCAGGCGCTCCAGCGGTCGTACCTCAGCGAGCCGGGCGACCACACGGCGGACGGCACCGCCGGACCGTACACCTCGGTCCTGACCAGCTGGCCCCTGCTGACCGGTGTGGACGTCGGCGGCGGTCCCGGGTCGGTGGTGCTGCTCGGCGACTCGATCACCGACGGCGACCGGTCCACGGCGGACGCCAACCGCCGGTGGCCCGACGCGCTGGCCCGGCGCCTGCTCGCGCAGCGCGCGGTCCCCCGGTACGGGGTGCTCAACCACGGCATCTCCGGCAACCGGGTCACCGGCGACCGCTATCCCGGCGACGGGGTGTCCACGGACATGGCCGGGGTGAGCGCCCTGAACCGGTTCGACCGCGATGTGCTCGCCCAGACGTCCGTGCGCACGGCGGTGGTCTTCGAGGGCGTCAACGATCTGCTGGCGGGCACGGACGCCCGGCGCGTGATCACCGGCCTGCGGGAGCTCGCCGAGCGGGGGCGCGCCCGGGGGCTGCGGATGCTGGGAGCGACCGTCCTGCCCTGCGGGGGCAGGGCGGGGTGCACGGCCGCCGTCGACGCGGAGCGCGCCGCGGTGAACGCGTGGCTGCGGGAGACGGACGCCTTCGACGCCGTGCTCGACTTCGACGCCGTGATCCGCGACCCGGAGCACCCGGCCCGGATGCTCCCGGCGTACGACAGCGGCGACCATCTGCACCCCGGGGACGCGGGGCTGGCGGCGCTCGCCGGTTCCGTGGACCTCGGTCTGCTCGCCGGGTGACGGGCGGACGGGTGCCTCACACGTCCAGGTCCACCACGACCGGCGCGTGGTCCGAGGCGCCCTTGCCCTTGCGCTCCTCGCGGTCCACGTAGGCGTCCTCGACCGCCTTCGCGAACGGCGCGTTGCCGTAGACCAGGTCGATCCGCATGCCGCGGTTCTTGGGGAAGCAGAGCTGGCGGTAGTCCCAGTACGTGAAGGGGTGCTCGTACTTCAGCGGGCGCGGCACCACGTCCGACAGGCCGGTCTCGCGCAGCGCGGCCAGGGCGGCGCGCTCGGCCGGGGTGACATGGGTGGAGCCCTCGAAGGCGGCGCGGTCGTACACGTCGTCGTCGGTCGGGGCCACGTTGTAGTCGCCCAGCACCGCGAACGGGCGGCTGCCCGCCGCGTCGCCGGCGACCGCCGCGCGCAGCGCCTCGAACCACTGGAGCTTGTACGCGTAGTGCGGGTGCTCCACCTCGCGGCCGTTGGGCACGTACACCGACCAGACGCGGACCGGGCCGCAGGTGGCGGAGATCGCCCGGGGCTCCTGCGCGCCGTCGTAGCCGGGGTCGCCGGGCAGGCCCTTGACCACGTCCTCGATGCCGACGCGGGAGAGCACCGCGACGCCGTTCCACCGGCCGGTGGCGTGGACCGCCGCCTCGTAGCCCAGCTCGCGCAGCTCGGCGAACGGGAACTGCTCCTCGGCGACCTTGGCCTCCTGGAGGCAGAGCACGTCCGTGCCGCTGCTCTCCAGCCAGGCCAGCAGCCTCGGCAGGCGGGCGGTGATCGAGTTCACGTTCCAGGTGGCGATGCGCATGCCTCACAACCTACCCGGCGGCACCGACACCCCGGTCAGGCCCCGTCCCGCCCGCGGTCCCGCTCACACCTCGGCGCTGTCCCCCGGCGCCAGCCGCAGGTGCTCCGCGCCGCCGAGCTGCCCGATCTGCCGGTCGTAGATCGGGCGGGCGAGGTCGGTCAGGAGGGCGTCGTGGATGTCGTAGGCACGCCGCGGCCGGACCTCGCGGACGTAGTCGATCACCTCGGAGATCTTGTTCCAGGGGGCCATCACCGGCAGCATCAGGGTCTCCACCGGCCGGCCGGGGACGGTGAGGGCGTCGCCGGGATGGAAGACCTTGCCGCCGTCGATCAGGAAGCCGACGTTGGTGATCCGCGGGATGTCCGGGTGGATCACCGCGTGCAGCTCGCCGTGGACCTGGACGTCGAATCCGGCGGCGGTGAAGGTGTCGCCGTGGCCGACGGTGTGGACGCGGCCCGGGAACGCCGCGGAGATGCGCTCCGCGACCGCCTTCAGCGTCCAGATCCGCGCGGCCGGGTTGATCTCCATGGCGGCGCGCAGCCGCAGCTCGTCGAAGTGGTCGGGGTGCTCGTGGGTGACGAGGATCGCGTCCGCGCCGAGCGCGGCGTCCTCCTCGCTGAATCCGCCCGGGTCCAGGACGAGCGTCTGCCCGTCCTTCTCCAGACGGACGCAGGCGTGCGACTTCTTGATGAGCTTCGTCATGGGTCCATCCTGCCTCCGCCGCGCCACCGGAGCGCGCCCGGCCGGCCCGGTCCGCGCCGGCCCCGGCTCAGTCCTGGGGCGTGGTCTCCTCCCGCACCACCCGCTGGGCCACCCGGAAGGCCCGGTTCGCGGCGGGCACCCCGCAGTAGACGGCCGTCTGCAGCAGCACTTCCTTGATCTCGTCCGGGGTGAGCCCGTTGCGCAGGGCGGCCCGGGTGTGGGCGGCGAGGTCCTCCAGATGACCGCCGGCGGCCAGGGCGGTCAGGGCGACGCAGGAGCGGGTACGGCGGTCCAGGCCCGGCCGGTTCCAGATCTCGCCCCAGGTGTAGCGGGTGAGGAACTCCTGGAAGTCCCCGGCGAAGTCGCCGGCCTCCGCCAGCGCCCCGTCGACGTGCGCCTCGCCGAGCACTTCGCGGCGCACCTTGAGCCCCGCGTCGTACGGGTCCGGGCGCTGGTCCGGCCGCGGCGGCACCGCGGCCGGGGCGATCTCGGCGACCGGCGCGACCGGCACGGCCTGCGGCGGCGCGGTCGCGGCCAGGACCGGGCGGACGGGCGCCGCGGGGATCGCGGTCTGCCCGGTGGCGGAGTCGTGCACGGGCTGCCAGGCGGTGGTGAAGTGCGTCGTCAGCAGGTCGGTGACGGCGGCGGGCTGCTCGACGGGGACCAGATGCGAGGCGCCGGGGACGACCGCGAGGCGGGCGTCGGGGATGCCGGCGACCAGCGTGCGGGCCTCGGCGGGGCCGGTGACCTGGTCGTCGGAGCCGACGAGGACGAGGGTGGGCACGCCGACCCGGCCCAGCTCGGCCCGGACGTCGAACGCGGCGAGCGCCTCACAGGCGGCGATGTAGCAGCCGGGGTCGGTGGTGCGGACCATCTGCACGGCCCACTCGGTGATCGCCGGCTGCGCCGCGGCGAACCCGGCGGTGAACCATCTGTCCGGAGCGGTACGGGCGATCGGGTCGAGCCCGTTGGTCCGGACGACCACGCCGCGCTGCCGGAACTCGTCGGCCGTGCCGAACCTCGGCGAGGCGGCGATCAGCGCCAGGGAGGCGAGCCGCTCGGGGTGGCGCAGCGCCAGCTCCACCCCGATCGCGCCGCCGAACGCGCATCCCGCGTAGCCGAAACGCTGCACGCCGAGCCCGTCGAGGGTGGCGAGCAGACGGATCGTCAGCTCGGCGACGGAGCCCGCCGGATGGGCCGGGGCTCCGCCGTGCCCCGGCAGGTCGAAGCGGATCACACGCCACTGCTTGGCCAGCTCCGGGACCTGTCGGTCCCACATGTGCCATGTGGTACCCAGTGAGGGACCCAAGATCAGGGCCGGAGCGTCTTCTGGCCCGTCAAAGCGGTATTGCAGGGTGTTCGGTGGTGTCTCGCTCACGCCTCAGACCCTCTCACGTCTCACAGACGCCCCTATAACGCGGGGGCGCGGGAAACCGGTCTGACCAGGTTGAAGACCTCGCGGGCGGCATATCGCTTGAGGCATCGGATGATCTCGC
>NZ_JBFAWY010000003.1:245943-314959 GCF_040680575.1 Streptomyces sp. NPDC052020 | reverse complement strand
GTTGATAGGCCAGATCTGGAAGCACCGTGAGGTGTGGAGGTGACTGGTACTAATAGGCCGAGGGCTTGTCCTCAGTTGCTCGCGTCCACTGTGTTGGTTCTGAAACCACGAACAGCCTTTGCTGGTTGTTAGTTTCATAGTGTTTCGGTGGTTATAGCGTAGGGGAAACGCCCGGTTACATTCCGAACCCGGAAGCTAAGCTCTACAGCGCCGATGGTACTGCAGGGGGGACCCTGTGGGAGAGTAGGACGCCGCCGAACAATTTTTAGGGAAAACCCCGCATCGATTGATGCGGGGCTTTTCTGTTTTCTGGAGTATTTTTCGAGCATTCGGGAACAGATGCGGGGCCGACGGTCGGCCCCGCATTCCGGGTCACAGGCGTCCCGCTGCCTTCAGGGCGAGGTAAGCGTCGGACAGGGCCGGGGCCAGGTCATCGGGGAGAGCGTCGACGACCGTGACGCCGTGGCGGCGGAGTTGTTCCGCGGTGCGGTGCCGTTCGGCTTCGGCCTGGGCGGCGGCCGCGGCCTCGTACACCGCCTCCGTGTTCCCCCGGGCCCTCGCCATGCGGGCGACATACGGATCCGCCACGGACGCCAGGACGACCGTATGGCGCTGGGTGAGCTGGCTGAGGACGGGGAGCAGGCCCTCTTCGACCGGGGCGGCGTCGAGAGCGGTGAGCAGGACGACCAGCGAGCGGCGGGGAGCGGTGCGCACGACCGTGGCGGTGAGGCCCCGGGCGTCCGTTTCCACCAACTCCGGTTCGAGCGTCGCCATCGCGTTGACCAGCGAGGGGAGGACATGCCCTGCCGTGCGGCCCTGGACCAGGGCGCGCACCCGGCGGTCGTAGGCGAGGAGGTCGACGCGGTCGCCGGCGCGGGAGGCGAGGGCCGCCAGCAGCAGGGCCGCGTCCATCGAGGCGTCCAGGCGCGGCGCGTCGCCCACGCGGCCGGCCGAGGTGCGGCCGGTGTCCAGGACCAGCAGGATGCGGCGGTCGCGTTCGGGACGCCAGGTCCGTACCGCGACCGTGGACTGGCGGGCCGTCGCGCGCCAGTCGATGGAACGGGTGTCGTCGCCCGGGACGTACTCGCGCAGACTGTCGAACTCCGTGCCCTCGCCGCGGGTCAGGACGCTCGTGCGGCCGTCGAGTTCGCGCAGGCGGGCCAGCTTGGAGGGGAGGTGCTTCCGGCTGGTGAAGGGCGGCAGGACACGGACCGTCCACGGAACCCGGTGGGTTCCTTGGCGGAAGAACAGGCCCAGCGGGCCGTAGGAGCGGATGGTGACACGGTCCGCCTGGCGGTCGCCGCGGCGGGCCGGGCGCAGGCGTGTGGTGACGCGGCGGCGTTCGCCGGGCGGGATCGTCACACGGTGGCGGGAGGCCGCGGTTTCCGTGCCGGGCCGCCAGCTGCTGGGCGGCCAGGCGTCGCGGATCCGGCCGCGCAGGGGGAGCCGGGACGGGTTGGTGACCGTGAGGGTGACATCGGCGGTGTCGCCCAGGCGGACCGAGGTGTCGCCGGAACGGGCCAGCCGCAGGCGCCGTACCGGCGCCGCGAGGGCGTAGTCGCAGGCGCAGGCCAGGGCGAGGGGGGCGTTGACCGCGAGGATGCCCGTCCAGCCGGGTTCCCAGATGCCGACGGGGAGAGAGCCCAGTGCCGCGAGGAGCGCGGCGCGCCCGGTGAGTGCCATCAGCGGGGGACGGGGACGTGAGCGAGGATCGCGTTGATGACGGAGTCGGCCGTCACGCCCTCCATCTCGGCCTCGGGGCGGAGCTGGACGCGGTGGCGCAGGGTGGGCAGGGCGAGGGCCTTGACGTCGTCGGGGATGACGTAGTCGCGGCCGGTGAGCCAGGCCCAGGCGCGGGACGTGGACAGCAGCGCGGTGGCGCCGCGCGGGGACACGCCGAGGGTGAGGGACGGGGACTCGCGGGTGGCGCGGCAGATGTCGACCACATAGGCGGTGATCTCCGGGGAGACCGTGGTCTTGGCGATCGCGGCGCGGGCGGCTTCGAGGTCGGCGGCGTTCGCCACCGGGCGTACGCCGGCGGCGCGCAGGTCGCGCGGGTCGAAGCCCCCGGCGTGGCGGGTGAGGACGTCGATCTCGTCCTGGCGGGAGGGGAGGGGGATGGTGAGTTTGAGGAGGAAGCGGTCCAGCTGGGCTTCCGGGAGGGGATAGGTGCCCTCGTACTCGACCGGGTTCTGGGTGGCCGCCACCAGGAACGGGTCGGGGAGGGGGCGGGGGGTGCCGTCGACCGTGACCTGGCGTTCCTCCATGGCCTCCAGGAGGGACGACTGGGTCTTGGGGGGCGTGCGGTTGATCTCGTCGGCGAGGAGGAGGTTGGTGAAGACCGGGCCGGGCTGGAAGGAGAACTCGGCGGTGCGGGCGTCGTAGACGAGAGAGCCCGTCACGTCGCTCGGCATGAGGTCGGGGGTGAACTGGACGCGTTTGGTGTCCAGTTCCAGGGCGGAGGCCAGGGCGCGGACGAGGAGGGTCTTGGCGACGCCGGGGACGCCTTCGAGGAGGACGTGACCGCGGCAGAGCAGGGCCACGACGAGGCCGGTCACCGCGGGATCCTGGCCGACCACGGCCTTGGCGATCTCGGCGCGCAGGGCTTCCAGGGCGGCCCGGGCGGTGCCCGCGTCCCCGGTCCGCCCGGCGTTGTCAGTGGTCGGGTCCATCATGGACGGCGTACCTCACTTTCGAGGGCGTCGAGTCGTTCGGCGAGGGTGGTCAGGGCCGGGTCGTCGCTGGGCGGCGGGCCGAAGAGGAGGGTGTGCAGTTCCGGCCCGTCGCCGGGTTCGCCGCGCAGACGGGCGGCGAGGGCGGGGAGCAGGGCCTCGGGCGCGTGCGCCTGGGACACGGGAGTGCCTACGAGGGGGGCGAGGCGCGTGCGGGTGGCGGAGCGAAGAGCGGCGGCGGCGCGGTCGCGGGCGTCCGCCGCGCGGTAGAGGCGGGCGCGCCCTTCGACGGTTTCGGAGGCGCGGATCGCGACGGGGAGTTTCTCGGGCACCAGGGGGCCGAGCCGGCGTGCCCGCCACAGGGCGGCGAGGGCCGCCGCGATGAACAGTTGCAGGGTGCCCCACAGCCAGCCCGAGGGGAGCAGGTCGAAGATGTCGCGTTCGTCGTCCGGGGAGACGGCCGACGTGTCGGAGAGCGAGGGGAGGTACCAGACCAGATGGGGGCGGGAGCCGAGGAGCTGGAGGGCGAGCGAGGCGTTGCCCCGCTCGTCGAGGCGGTCGTTGAGAAGGATGTCGGGCGCGCCGAGGACGACGGTGTCGCCGGTCCCGGAGGCGTCGGGGAGGCGCAGCAGGGTGGCCAGGCGCTGGCTGGGGTAGCACGTGTCGGCGTCGAGGCGGGTGGTGGTGTAGCGGACGCCGCCCGTGTCGGCGGTGCCGGCGCGGCGGGCGGCGGGCAGGTCGCAGCGGGGGGACAGGGCCGAGTCGGGGCTGGTGGCGGGGTCCGCGGTGACGCCGGGGGCGAGCCGTTCGACGGACGGGCTGCCGGGGGCCACGAGGACGGTGCGGCCGCCGGAGCCGGTGGTCGCCGAGTACAGCTCGCTCTGCCGGTGTTCCGTCAGCAGGTCGGGGACGGCGACCAGGAGGGTGGTGTCGCGGCCGGTCGCGGCGCGGGCTTCGGCGAGCGTGGTGACCACGCGGGTGGTCACGCCGCGGTCGGCGAGGAGTTCGGCGACGGCGCGGCTGCCGTAGGGGTCGGCGGAGCGCGGGTCGAGTTCGCCGTGGCGGGCGTCGGAGCGGACGACGGCGATCGCGACGGCCCCGGCGAGCAGCAGCAGGAGGGCGAGGACGATGCCTCGGGTACGGGTCCACAGCCGGCGTGCGGTGGGCGAGGTGGAGGTGGACGGGAGCGTGGCCTCGGTGGTCATCCGGCGGCTCCGTGGCGGCTGTGGTGGTCCGCGCTGTGGGCGCTGCTGCTCGTGAGCCGCGGTGCGGTGCGTTCCAGGTCGCGGTCCAGGCCGGCCAGGCGCCGGTACGACTGCTCCGTCGCCGCCCGGCCGCCGTACGTCACGGCGTCGAAGTCGCGGGCGGCGGCGCGCAGCCGGTCGGCGTGGGCGGGCAGGGCGCGGCCGGCTTCTCCGGCCGCCTCGTCGGCGGTACGGCCGGGGCGGACGTCGAGGAGGGCGCGTTCCTCCAGGGCGCGCACGACGGCCCGCATGCGCTCCTGGAGGGCCTGGTTCCAGTGGCCCTGGGCGGCGTGTGCCTCGGCGGCGGCGCGGTGGTCGGCGGCGCCGCGGGGGCGGTCGTCGAACACGGTGGCGGAGGTGACGGGCCGGCGGCGGGGGGTGCCCAGGCGCCACCACAGGGCGCCGAGCACGGCGACGACGGCCAGGAGGACGACGACCAGGCCGAGTGCTCCGCCGGGGGTCGCGCCGGAGGCGGAGCCGAACAGGTCGCCGACCCACTCCCAGAAGGCGTTCAGGGCCCGCTGGAACCAGCTCGGGTCGTTCTCGTGGTACACGCGTTTGGACAGCTCGCGTCGCGCCGCCTCCCGCGCGGGGTCGCGCGGGATCGTCAGCGGCGGATCGTCGCCGGAGCGCGGCAGCGCGCGTACGGAGGTGTCGCCGGCGCGCAGCGCCGTCCGTACGGCGGTGCGCGGCAGCACCTCGGTGAGAACTCCCCCCGCCCGGCTCACCGCATCAGCCTCCCGGGGTGGTGCCGGGGGCGCCGGGGCCCAGGTCCTGGACGCCGGCGGCGCGGGCCAGCTCCAGGTCGAGTGCCTCGCGGCGGATGCGCTGGTCGATGTAGAGGAGCACGGTGACGCCCGCCGTGATCGGCAGGGTGATCGCGGAGCCGATCACCGAGCCGATGCCGGTGATGACGAGGAACGTCCAGTCGCGGGTGCCGGTGCCGTCGACGAAGCCGGAGAGCCCGTCGCCGCCGAGGGCGGCGCCGAGGAACGTGAAGGGGATGACGATGATCGACGCGACGACGTTCGTGATGATCATCGCGAGCAGCTGGATGCCGAAGACGCGCCACCAGGAGCCGCGCACCAGCTTGACGGAGCGGGACAGTGCCTTCTTGATGCCCTGCTTCTCCAGCATCAGCGCCGGCGAGGCGAGGGAGAAGCGGACCATCAGCCACACGCACAGCACGGTGGCGGCGAGCACGCCCAGGATGGTGAGGGCGACGCCCGCTCCGCCGCCCGCGGTGACGGCCACGAGGGTGCCGGGCACGAACCCGACGGCGATGACCCCGGCGGTGATGAGCAGCAGCAGGAGGATCAGGCCGAACAGGGCGAGCACGCGCGGGCGGGCGTCCCGCCAGGCCTCGCCGGTGGTCACCGGCTTGCCGAGCACGGCGCGGCTGGTGACGGTCGTGAGCAGGGCGGTCGCCACGACCGTGCCGATGAGGGTGATCAGGGAGACGACGCCCAGGGAGAGCATGGCGTCGGTCATGGCGCGCGTCAGCTCGTCGAGCGTGGCGCTCGGGTCGCCGAGGGCGCCGGTCGCGGTGTCGTCCAGGACGAGGCCCTCGAGCAGCACGACGACGAGCTCGGTGAGCACGGCGACGGTCAGGGCGATGCCGAGGACGGTGCGCCAGTAGGTGCGCATGGTGGAGACGGCGCCGTCGAGGATCTCGCCCACGCCGAGCGGGCGCAGCGGGATCACGCCGGGCTTGGCCGCGGGCGGGGGACCGCCCCAGCCGCCCCAGCCGCCGTAGGGGCCGGGGGCGCCGTATCCCCCCGCGGGACCGCCGGGGGGCGGGGCACCCCAGCCGGGGCCGGGCGGCGGGGGCGGCGGGGTCTGGCCCGGGGCGGCCGGTCCGGTGGGCGCGGACCACTGGCCGGGGGGCGGCTGCTCCTTGGACCACTTGCCGCCCGGGCCCGCCGGCTGCTCGCCCGGCTGGCCGGCGGGGTGTGCGGGCTGGTCGGGGGCGGGGCGGCCGGCGGGCGCGGACGCGCCGGGGTCCCGTCCGTCGGACGGCGGGGATCCGGGCGAGGCCCAGCCCGGAGTGTCGTTCATCGTCGCTCCTTCACGATGCCCGTCCGCGGTCGCGGTGGCAGGTTGGCAGCCATCGTGCCATGGGGTGCCCCGGTGCGGACCGGCCGCGGTAGGCGCTGTGCACCTTCAATTGTCCGCCGTACAGAGGGCAGACTGACCGCATGGCTGATCAGTACGCGCACAGTGGCGAGGACAAAAGGCCGACCGAGACCCCGGTGATCCGCTGGGAGGAACCACCCGAAGGCCCGGTGCTGGTCCTGCTGGACCAGACCAGGCTGCCGGCCGAGGAGGTGGAGCTGGTCTGCACGGACGCTCCCGCGTTGGTGGAGGCGATCCGTTCGCTCGCCGTGCGCGGAGCGCCGCTGCTCGGCATCGCGGGGGCGTACGGCGTCGCGCTCGCCGCCGCACGGGGCTTCGACGTCGACGAGGCGGCGGCCGCGCTGGCGGGTGCCCGACCCACCGCGGTGAACCTCGCCGTCGGTGTGCGCCGGGCCCTGGCGGCGTACCGGGCGGCCCTCGCGGAGGGCGGTGACGGCCGGCGGGCCGCCGAGGCCGCGCTGGCCGCGGCGCGGGCGCTGCACCGGGAGGACGCCGAGGCCAGCGCCCGTATGGCGGGCCACGGGCTGGCCCTGCTGGACGAGCTGCTGCCCGCCGGCGGGCATCGCATCCTGACCCACTGCAACACCGGCGCGCTGGTGTCCGGCGGGGAGGGCACGGCGTTCGCGGTGGCGCTCGCGGCGCACCGGGCCGGGCGGCTCAGGCGCCTGTGGGTGGACGAGACGCGCCCGCTGTTGCAGGGTGCTCGCCTGACGGCGTACGAGGCGGCGCGCAGCGGCATGGCGTACACCCTGCTCACCGACAACGCGGCGGGGTCGCTGTTCGCGGCCGGTGAGGTGGACGCGGTGCTGATCGGGGCCGACCGCATCGCGGCCGACGGTTCGGTGGCGAACAAGGTGGGCAGTTACCCGCTCGCGGTGCTCGCGCGGTATCACCACGTGCCCTTCATCGTGGTGGCGCCGGTGACGACGGTGGACCCGGACACGCCCGACGGGGCGTCCATCGAGGTGGAGCAGCGCCCCGCGCACGAAGTGACCGAGATCACGGCTCCCCAGGTGCCGGTGGCGGGAGTGGGAGGCGGGATCGCGGTGGCCCCCCTGGGGACCCAGGCGTACAACCCGGCGTTCGACGTGACGCCGCCGGAACTGGTGACGGCGATCGTCACCGAGGAGGGGGCCGTCTCGCCGGTGACGAGCGAGGCGCTCGCGGAGCTGTGTGCCAGGTCACGCCGGGTGACGATGAGCTAATGGGATGATGTCGTTTATGAAGGGACGAGTCCTTGTCGTCGACGACGACACCGCACTGGCCGAGATGCTCGGCATTGTGCTGCGTGGTGAGGGTTTCGAGCCGTCTTTCGTGGCCGACGGCGACAAGGCGCTGGCTGCCTTCCGTGAGGCGAAGCCGGATCTGGTGCTGCTGGACCTGATGCTGCCCGGCCGGGACGGCATCGAGGTCTGCCGCCTGATCAGGGCGGAGTCCGGGGTGCCGATCGTGATGCTGACGGCCAAGAGCGACACCGTCGACGTGGTCGTGGGCCTGGAGTCGGGCGCCGACGACTACATCGTGAAGCCGTTCAAGCCGAAGGAGCTGGTGGCCCGCATCCGGGCGCGGCTGCGGAGGTCGGAGGAGCCGGCGCCGGAGCAGCTCGCCATCGGCGATCTGGTCATCGACGTGGCCGGTCACTCCGTGAAGCGGGACGGGCAGTCGATCGCGCTGACGCCGCTGGAGTTCGACCTGCTGGTGGCGCTGGCGCGCAAGCCGTGGCAGGTGTTCACGCGTGAGGTGCTGCTGGAGCAGGTGTGGGGCTACCGGCACGCGGCCGACACCCGGCTGGTCAACGTCCACGTGCAGCGGCTGCGCTCCAAGGTCGAGAAGGACCCGGAGAAGCCGGAGATCGTGGTGACCGTGCGTGGCGTGGGTTACAAGGCCGGGCCGAGCTGACATGTCCGGGGACAGTGCCGCTTCGGCGCCCGGCCGGTCCGGGGCCCGCGCCGGGCGGCCTGTCGGCCGGAAGGCGGGGCGTTCCCGCTGGGGGCGCCTCCTGGCGGGCGGGCTGCCCCACGGCGGGGTGCAGGGCAGCCCGGTGCTCCGTCTGTTCACGCGCTGGGTGCGCCGTCCGCTGCTGCCCGTCATCCGGCTGTGGCGGCGCAACCTCCAGCTGAAAGTCGTCGTCACCACGCTGCTGATGTCGCTGGCCGTCGTGCTGCTGCTGGGCTTCGTGGTGATCGGGCAGGTCCGCAACGGTCTGCTGGACGCCAAGGTGAAGGCGTCGCAGAGCCAGGCCACCGGCGGTTTCGCGGCGGCCAAGCAGCGGGCCGACGAGGCGGCGACCGCGGCCGGGGACTCCGGTACGCCGGTGGACGACCGTCCCTCGCAGAACGTCATCCAGTGGATGAGCGACCTGGTGTACTCGCTGTCCAGCGGTGGACAGGGCGCCTTCGACGTGGTCACCCTCCCCGCGGGCGACGACAGCGGCGGCGGGCGCGGTCCGCGTTCCTCCGGTGACGTCGCCCCGTCGGCCAGCATCCCGGAGAGCCTGCGGGAGCGGGTCGACAGCAGTACGGCCGCGGCCCAGAGCTACACCCGCATCGTCTACAACTCCTCCGACGACTCCCAGCCGGCGCTGGTCATCGGCAAGCGGGTCAACGACCCCAACGGCGACCCGTACCAGCTGTACTACCTGTTCCCGCTGACGCAGGAGGAGAAGTCGCTCAGCCTGGTCAAGGGGACGCTGGCGACGGCGGGGCTGTTCGTCGTGGTGCTCTTCGGGGCGATCGCCTGGCTCGTCGTGCGCCAGGTGGTCACGCCGGTGCGGATGGCGGCGGGCGTCGCCGAGCGGCTGTCCGCCGGGCGGTTGCAGGAACGGATGAAGGTCACCGGCGAGGACGACATCGCGCGGCTCGGCGAGGCCTTCAACAAGATGGCGCAGAACCTCCAGTTGAAGATCAGCCAGCTGGAGGACCTGTCGCGGATGCAGCGGCGGTTCGTGTCCGACGTCTCCCACGAGCTGCGGACACCGCTGACGACCGTGCGGATGGCCGCCGACGTCATCCACGAGGCGCGTGAGGACTTCGACCCGGTGACCGCGCGGTCGGCGGAGCTGCTCGCCGACCAGCTGGACCGGTTCGAGTCGCTGCTCGCGGACCTGCTGGAGATCAGCCGCTTCGACGCGGGCGCGGCGGCGCTGGAGGCGGAGCCGATCGACCTCAGGGAGGTGGTCCGGCGGGTCGTCAGCGGTGCCGAGCCGCTCGCCGAGCGCAAGGGCACGCGGATACGCGTCGTCGGCGACCAGCAGCCCGTCGTCGCCGAGGCCGACGCCCGGCGCGTGGAGCGCGTCCTGCGCAACCTCGTCGTCAACGCCGTCGAGCACGGCGAGGGCAAGGACGTCGTGGTGAAGCTGGCCGCGGCGGGCGGCGCGGTCGCGGTCGCGGTGCGGGACTACGGCGTCGGGCTCAAGCCCGGCGAGGCCACCCGTGTCTTCAGCCGTTTCTGGCGGGCCGATCCGGCTCGCGCGCGGACCACCGGCGGCACGGGCCTCGGGCTGTCGATCGCCCTGGAGGACGCGCGGCTGCACGGGGGCTGGTTGCAGGCGTGGGGCGAGCCGGGCGGCGGTTCGCAGTTCCGGCTGACGCTGCCCAGGACCGCGGACGAGCCGCTGCGGGGCTCCCCGATACCGCTGGAGCCCGCGGACTCGCGGGGCCGCCGGGCGGCGGAGGAGACCGGGCCGCCGGGCGACGGGGCGAAGGCCGCCACGGTGCCGGCGCAGCAGTCGGCCGGTCCCGGGCAGGCGAGGCCCGCCCGGGACCCGATCCCGCCGCGCCCGGCGGCCGTGCCGCCCGCTGCGGACCCGACGGCCCTGCCGGGCAACGGCGCGCGCGTGGTGCCGCGGCCCGTGTCGGCGGCCCGGCGGCAGGACGGCGCGGCCGCCGACGGGCCGTCCGCCGCGCACGGCGACGAAGACCCGGCCGGCAGGCCGGAGGAGGACCCGAACAGCCAAGGGGAGGCATGTCGTGGCCGCTGACCGCGAGGGGGGCCGCCGGCGGACGCCGGTGCGCGCGGTGGCGTACGCCGTCGGCGGGGCCGTACTGCTGGCGGGGTGCGCGTCCATGCCGGACAGCGGGGATCTGCGGGGCGTGGAGTCCACGCCCCGCCAGGACACGCAGGTGCGGGTGTTCGCGATGCCGCCGGCCGAGAACGCGCCGCCCTCGGAGATCGTGCAGGGCTTCCTGGAGGCGCTCACCAGCGACGACCCGCACTTCGAGACGGCGCGCGAGTACCTGACGGAGAAGGCGCGCAAGACGTGGCGGCCCGAGCTGTCCACGACGGTCCTCGCGGACGGACCGGGCACCGAGCCGGGCCGCGTGGGCGACCGGGCGGACGCCGACGCCTACTCGCTCACCCTGACCGGCACCCGGGTCGCCACGGTCGACGCGCAGCAGTCGTACGCGCCCGCCGGCGGGCACTACCGGGCGCCGGTGCATCTGACCCGGGACGCCAAGAGCGGGCAGTGGCGCATCGACACGGTGCCGCAGGGCGTCGTGATGGGCAAGTCGGACTTCCAGCGCAACTACATGTCCGTCAACAAGTACTACTTCGCCTCGAACCACGCCCCGGAGGCCGGGGACGGGGCGAGCGGGCGGCCCATGGCCGTCGCCGACCCGGTCTACGTGCGCAAGCGGGTGGACCCCCTGACGCAGGTGGTGCGTTCCCTGCTGAGCGGACCGACACGGCTGCTCGGGCCCGTGGCCAGGTCCAGCTTCCCTCCCGGTACGGCGCTGGCGAAGGGCGGCTCCTCGCTGACGCCGGACGACCGCAACCGGCTGACGGTGGAGCTGAACGACAAGGCCGCCCGGGTCGGTCCGGACACCTGCGACGAGATGGCGGCCCAGCTGCTGTTCACGCTGCGCAACCTCACCCCGGCGGTGGACGAGGTCGATCTGCGGGCGGGGGGCACGCGGATGTGCTCGCTCACCGAGGACCGGGCCGCGGCGGTCGCGGCGCGCGGCTCGGCGCAGCACCCCGACTACCTGTACTTCGTGGACGGCGAGGAGCGCGTGGTGCGGCTGCCCGCCGGCAGCAGCGCCACCCGGGCGGAGCCCGTGCCGGGGGCGCTGGGCTCCGGCGAGGCGAAACTGCGGTCGGTGGCCGTGTCGCGCGACGAGCACAACGCGGCCGGGGTCGGTCTGGACGGCGGTTCGCTGTACGTCACGTCGCTGGTCTCGGGCGGTGCGCTCGGGGAGCCGGTGCTGGCCAGCCGGGGCACGGGCGAGGAGGAGCGGCTGTCGACGCCGAGCTGGGACGCGCAGGGAGACCTGTGGGTGGTGGACCGCGACCCGGCCGATCCCCGGCTGCTGATGCTGGAGGACGGGGCGGGCCGGCCGGTGACGGTGCGGACGCCCGGCCTGGAAGGCCGGGTCCAGGACGTGCGGGTGGCCGCCGACGGGGTGCGCATCGCGCTCGTGGTGCGCGACGGGGACGGGCAGCGGTCGCTGCTCATCGGGCGGATCGAGCGCGACGGGAAGGCCGGGGAGCGGCCGTCGGTCACCGTCCGCGAGCTGCGCTCCGCGACGCCGGGGCTGGAGGAGGTCACGGCCATGTCCTGGGCCGGGGACAGCCGGCTCGTGGTGGTGGGGCGCGAGCACGGGGGAGTGCAGCAGATCGGGTACGTCCAGGTCGACGGTTCCACGCCGGAGACCCAGGCACCCGCAGCCCTGACCGGTGTGCGGGAGATCGCCGCGTCCGAGGACGAGCGGCTGCCGCTCGTGGCGTACTCGGAGGACGGCATCGTGCGGCTGCCGTCCGGGACGCAGTGGCAGAAGGTGACGGACGGGACGGCACCGGTCTATCCGGGGTGAGTGCCGGGCGGGCCCGGCTGGGGTGCCCGGGCCGGGCCCGGTGTGCTCGCGCCCGGGCGCGTTCGTCAGGCGCGGCCGTGCGCGGCCGGGGCCGGCCCGCGGCGGCGGAGTTTTCCACAGGCGGTTGTCCACAGGGCCGGCCGGGTGATGCGGCCCTGGGGCACAGTGGTGGGCATGCGGGGGTGGTGGCGGGACCTCACCGATCTGGTGCTGCCGGCCGAGTGCGGGGGCTGCGGCAGGGCTCGCACGGTGCTGTGCCCGCGGTGCCGTGCCGCGCTGAGCGGTGCCGCGCCGCGCCGGGTGCGGCCGGAGCCGGAGCCGCCCGGGCTGCCGGCGGTGCACGCGGCGGCCCCGTACGCGGACGAGGTACGGGCGGTGCTGCTCGCCCACAAGGAGCGGGGCGCGCTGGCGCTCGCGGGGCCGCTCGGTGCGGCCCTGGCGGGAGCCGTGCGCGCCGGGCTCCGGGCGGCGTCGACGGGAGCCCGCGGGGCCGTGGAGGCAGGTGCTCTCGGGGCCCTGGACGCGGACGCGCGCGGAGCCCTGGGCTCCCCGGGCCCCGGATCCGCCGGTGAGGCCGCCGGCCATGGCGGCGCCGGGTGGCGCGCCGGGCGGGTGGCCGTGGCGGGCCGCGGCGGCGCGCAGGGGGCGCGGGCCGTGCTGCTCGTTCCCGTGCCCTCCACCCGGCGGGCGGTGCGGGCGCGGGGGCACGATCCCGCGCGGCGGATCGCCCTGGCCGCGGCGGGCGAGCTGCGCCGGTCCGGGACGCCCGCCCGGATGCTGGGGGCGCTGCGGCACCGGCGCGCCGTGGCCGACCAGTCGGGGCTCGGCTCCCGGCAGCGACGGGACAACCTCGCCGGCGCCCTCGCGGTGGTGCCCGGTGCCGCCCGGCTGCTGCGGGGCGCCGCCGCCGTCGTGCTCGTCGACGACGTGATGACGACCGGGGCGTCCCTCGCGGAGGCGGCGCGCGCCGTGCGGGCGTCGTTGGACGGATGGCCGGGGGCGGAGGGACAGACCGCGCTCCCGGCTGGACGGACCGCGGGGCCGTCGCCGTACATGACGGCGAGGGCGGCTGTGTATTCGCGGGCCATGGGGGAAGGCAGAGGGGAACGGATGGGCACGGCACCGGAAGAGAGGACGGACCGGGCGCCCGCCGGGCCGGAACGGGCGGGCGTGAACGGGGACGGTGAGGCGATCCGTCGCGTCATGCGCGCGGCCGTGGTCGCGGCGTCACCGGATTCCTTCGAAATAAACCGGAACTGATCGACTGGTGATGACGTTGCAGATAATGACGGAGCCTATTCACCGGAATGGAGGTATGCCGCGGTAGAGGGTGACGACATCCGTCCGGGCGAGATATGTTCGAGTGTGAGGGAAAGCCGCAGGCCACACCTCTCATTTCGTAATGCCGGCCGCGGGTTTTCCCATCATCACTCGCACCGGTGGAATGCAGATCTTGCCCACGGGGGAGGAGGTGGAAGTCACCGAGTCCGAGGTTCCGGGTTCACCGGAACCTGGTGCAAAAGGGAGATGCTCCGCCGCCGAAGCGGAGCGATCCGGGAACGGAGTTCTGCGTGGACATCGTCGTCAAGGGCCGCAAGACCGAGGTGCCCGAGCGGTTCCGGAAGCACGTGGCCGAGAAGCTGAAGCTGGACAAGATCCAGAAGCTCGATGGCAAGGTGATCAGCCTCGACGTCGAGGTGTCCAAGGAGCCCAACCCCCGGCAGGCCGACCGCTGTGACCGAGTGGAGATCACGCTCCGCTCCCGCGGTCCGGTGATCCGGGCGGAGGCAGCGGCGAGCGATCCGTACGCGGCGCTCGACCTGGCGGCGGAGAAGCTGGACGCACGGCTGCGCAAGCAGCACGACAAGCGCTTCTCGCGGCGCGGTGCGCGCCGGATCCCGGCGGCCGAGGTCGCCGATCACGTCCCGGGCGCCGCCACGCTCAACGGGACGGGAGCCGTCGTCCCGCAGGAAGAGCAGGACAGCGTGCCCACCAAGAAGATCGGCTCGCTGGAGATCCAGGGCGAAGGCCCCCTCGTGGTCCGCGAGAAGACCCATGTGGCCGCGCCCATGACCCTCGACCAGGCGCTCTACGAGATGGAGCTGGTCGGGCACGACTTCTATCTGTTCGTCGACTCCGAGACCAAGGAACCCAGTGTCGTCTACCGGCGGCACGCGTACGACTACGGCGTGATCCACCTCAGGACGGACACCATGGTCACCCAGGCGCCCTCCCCCGAGGCGGGCGGAGCACTCGGCGGCTGACCGCGCCGGGTGGCCTGAGGACCGGTGCCCCTGGAGCGCGTGTGCGCCCCCAGGGGCACCCGTGTGCGACCCCGTCGCGCACCGTTGCGTCACGCCGGCGCCGCCCGGGCATGAAATCATGGCCGCATCGGCTCAACCGGTGGGCCGTTGCCTTGCGTTGGCGATGGCTCAGGACCACAGGCCACAGCCTTCAGGGGGAGGAACGATGGCGGACAGCTTCGGACCGATGCGGGACGAGGACGCCGGCGAAGGCGCCGTCGGCGCGGGCCCGGACGCGGGCTGTGCACGCGAGGAGCCGATCCGGGTGCTGGTCGTGGACGACCACGCCCTGTTCCGCCGTGGCCTGGAGATCGTGCTGGCCGCCGAGGAGGACATCCAGGTCGTCGGGGAGGCCGGTGACGGCGCCGAGGCCGTCGAGAAGGCCGCCGACCTGCTGCCCGACATCGTGCTCATGGACGTACGGATGCCGAAGCGGGGCGGGATCGAGGCCTGCACCTCCATCAAGGAGGTCGCCCCCAGTGCCAGGATCATCATGCTGACGATCAGCGACGAGGAAGCCGACCTCTACGACGCGATCAAGGCGGGGGCGACCGGCTACCTCCTCAAGGAGATCTCCACCGACGAGGTGGCCACCGCCATTCGCGCGGTGGCCGACGGGCAGTCGCAGATCAGCCCCTCCATGGCGTCGAAGCTGCTCACCGAGTTCAAGTCGATGATCCAGCGGACCGACGAGCGCCGCCTGGTGCCCGCCCCCCGGCTGACCGACCGCGAGCTGGAGGTCCTGAAGCTGGTGGCCACCGGGATGAACAACCGGGACATCGCCAAGGAGTTGTTCATCTCCGAGAACACCGTCAAGAACCACGTGCGCAACATCCTGGAGAAGCTCCAGCTGCACTCCAGGATGGAGGCCGTCGTGTACGCGATGCGGGAGAAGATCCTCGAGATCCGCTGACTCAGGCCAGCGCGCGGGCGAGCTCCTTCACCAGGGGATCGCGCAGCTCCGCGGTGTCCACCCGCTCCACCCGGACGTCCGTGCAGTCCACCCAGCCCGCCGCCTCGACCAGGGCCTGGGCCACCGCCGGGACCGCCTTGGGACCCTCCAGCGTGACCTGCCGGGCCACCAGGGTGCGGCCCTCGCGGGCCGGGTCCACCCGGCCGACGAGCCGGCCGCCGGCGAGGACCGGCATCGTGAAGTAGCCGTACACACGCTTGTGCTTGGGGACGTACGCCTCCAGGCGATGGGTGAATCCGAAGAGGCGCTCCGTGCGCGCCCGCTCCCAGACGAGCGAGTCGAACGGCGACAGGAGGGTCGTGCGGTGACGGCCGCGCGGAGGTGACTGGAGGGCCGCGGGGTCGGCCCAGGCCGGCCGGCCCCAGCCCTCCACCGTCACCGGGACCAGGCCCGAGTCGGCGATCACCGCGTCGACCTGCTCCCCCTTGAGCCGGTGGTAGTCCGCGATGTCGGCGCGGGTGCCGACCCCCAGGGCCTGCCCGGCCAGCCGGACCAGCCGGCGCAGGCACTCGGTGTCGTCCAGTTCGTCGTGCAGCAGGGACGCCGGGATCGCGCGCTCGGCGAGGTCGTACACCCGCTTCCAGCCACGGCGTTCGACGCACACCACCTCGCCGTACATCAGGGCGCGTTCGACGGCGACCTTGGCGGCGGACCAGTCCCACCACTCGCCGGTGCGCTTGGCGCCGCCCAACTCGGTCGCCGTGAGCGGCCCTTCGGCGCGCAGCTGCTTGACGACCCGGTCGTAGACGTCCTCGGGGAGCTCGTGGTTCCAGTGCGGGCGGTCCCGGTAGGCGCGGCGGCGGAAGGCGAAGTGGGGCCACTCCTCGACGGGGAGGACGCAGGCGGCGTGCGACCAGTACTCGAAGGCGTGCGTGCCCTTCCAGTAGGCGTCCTCCACCGACGTGCGGCCCACCGCGCCCAGACGGGCGTACGGGACGAGTTCGTGGGAGCGGGCGAGGACGGAGATGGTGTCGAGCTGGACCGCGCCCAGCCGGCGCAGGACGCCACGGACACCGGCGCGGCGGTCGGGAGCGCCGAGGAGGCCTTGGGCCCGCAGGGCTATGCGGCGGGCCTCGTCTGCGGAGAGCTCTGCGGTGGGGCGCGGGGTCGTCATGCCTTCGCACGATAAGGGGTGGGTCTGACAGCGGCGGCGGGCCCCGCCCGGCCGGGGCGCCGGGACGGCCCCGGGCGCGGGTCCGCGGCCGCCCGCGCGGGCGCGTGGCAGGCCGACGACGCCGAGGCGACGCCCGGCCTCCGTGGCCAGGCGGGCGCGGCGCGCGGCCACGGGACGCCCGGCCCGGACCGCACGGGGTCCGCGGTCACACGCGCGCGGGCACGTACGGCGCCGTCGACGGCAGGCCCAGGTCCGAGGGGAGCAGGGAACCCACCCAGCAGTCCCGGCGCACCCCCTTGTTGTCGACCGCGGAGCGCAGGGTCCCCTCCAGGACGAAGCCGGCGCGCCGCGCCACCGCGCGGGAGGCCGTGTTGCCGGCCTCGGCCCGCCACTCCACCCGGTCGATCGCCAGACGGGTGAACGCCCAGCGGCAGACGGCGGCGACGGCCTCGGTGACGTAACCGTGGCCGCGGTGCTCCCGGACGCCCCAGAAACCGATCTCGGCCGCCCCCGGGGAGTGCCGGGTCAGGCTGAGCGCGGCCACCAGGTCGCCGCCGGAGGGCAGGAAGGCGCCGAAGGTGAACATCGAGCCGTTCGCCCAGCCGTCGGGGACCGTCCGCTCGGTGAAACTCCGCGCGTGTTCCCGCAGGTACGGCGAGGGGACGGTGGTCCAGCGCTGGATCGCGGGGTCCTGGCAGGCGGCGTACACGGCCTCCGTGTCCCGCGGGCGGACCGCGCGCAGGACGAGGCGGCCGGTGGTGAGCGTGACGGGGTCCATCGGGCGATTCTGCGCGGGGGCCGGGGGAAGGCGCCATCCCTTTGCCGAGCGTGAGCGGCGGGTGACGTTTCGCGGAATTCGCCGGCGGGACGCGGCACCATCCACGGGCCCCGCACGTTGTCTTTTGGGAAAGCAGACCAGGAAGCGACATGCGGCAGCGGACGGTCCCGTCGCGGCAGCCCTCCCGGGGTGACGGGGTCCTCGCATACGATGGCCGTTGCTCACTCAGTCAACGAAAACGACCGTCCCAGGCCCGACCGGCAAGGAGACCAACCCCCGTGTCCGTCCTCTCGAAGATCATGCGTGCAGGCGAAGGCAAGATCCTGCGCAAGCTGCACCGCATCGCGGACCAGGTCAACTCCATCGAAGAGGACTTCGTCGGCCTCTCCGACGCCGAGCTGCGCGCCCTCACCGATGAGTACAAGCAGCGGTATGCCGACGGTGAGAGCCTGGACGACCTGCTGCCCGAGGCGTTCGCCACCGTCCGCGAGGCCGCCAAGCGCGTGCTCGGCCAGCGTCATTACGACGTGCAGATGATGGGCGGCGCCGCCCTGCACATGGGCTACGTGGCCGAGATGAAGACCGGTGAGGGCAAGACCCTGGTGGGCACGCTGCCCGCCTACCTCAACGCCATCTCCGGCGACGGCGTCCACATCGTCACGGTCAACGACTACCTGGCCGAGCGCGACTCCGAGATGATGGGCCGCGTCCACCGGTTCCTCGGCCTGTCCGTGGGCTGCATCCTCGCCAACATGACGCCGGCCCAGCGCCGCGAGATGTACGCGTGCGACATCACCTACGGCACCAACAACGAGTTCGGCTTCGACTACCTGCGCGACAACATGGCGTGGTCCAAGGACGAGCTCGTCCAGCGCGGCCACAACTTCGCCATCGTCGACGAGGTCGACTCCATCCTCATCGACGAGGCCCGTACGCCGCTGATCATCTCCGGCCCGGCCGACCAGGCCACCAAGTGGTACGGCGACTTCGCCAAGCTGGTCAAGCGCCTCAAGCGCGGCGAGCCGGGCAACCCGCTCAAGGGCCTGGAGGAGACCGGCGACTACGACGTCGACGAGAAGAAGCGCACGGTCGCCATCCACGAGGCCGGTGTCGCCAAGGTCGAGGACTGGCTGGGCATCGACAACCTCTACGAGTCGGTCAACACCCCGCTCGTGGGCTACCTGAACAACGCCATCAAGGCCAAGGAGCTCTTCAAGAAGGACAAGGACTACGTCGTCATCGACGGCGAGGTCATGATCGTCGACGAGCACACCGGCCGTATCCTCGCCGGCCGCCGCTACAACGAGGGCATGCACCAGGCGATCGAGGCGAAGGAAGGAGTGGAGATCAAGGACGAGAACCAGACCCTCGCCACGATCACCCTCCAGAACTTCTTCCGCCTGTACAACAAGCTGTCCGGCATGACCGGTACGGCGATGACCGAGGCCGCCGAGTTCCACCAGATCTACAAGCTCGGCGTGGTCCCGATCCCGACCAACCGGCCGATGATCCGCAAGGACCAGTCGGACCTGATCTACCGCACCGAGGTCGCCAAGTTCGAGGCGGTCGTCGACGACATCGAGGAGAAGCACCGCAAGGGGCAGCCGATCCTCGTCGGCACCACCTCGGTCGAGAAGTCCGAGTACCTCTCGCAGCAGCTCAGCAAGCGCGGCATCCAGCACGAGGTGCTCAACGCCAAGCACCACGAGCGCGAGGCGTCGATCGTCGCCCAGGCCGGCCGCAAGGGCGCCGTCACCGTGGCGACCAACATGGCCGGCCGCGGTACGGACATCAAGCTCGGCGGCAACCCCGAGGACCTCGCCGAGGCGGAGCTGCGCCAGCGCGGCCTCGACCCCGAGGAGCACATCGAGGAGTGGGCCCACGCCCTGCCCGAGGCGCTCAAGCGGGCCGAGGAGGCGGTCAAGGCCGAGAAGGAGGAGGTCGAGAAGCTCGGCGGCCTCTACGTGCTGGGCACCGAGCGGCACGAGTCGCGCCGGATCGACAACCAGCTGCGCGGCCGCAGCGGCCGTCAGGGCGACCCCGGCGAGTCCCGCTTCTACCTCTCCCTGGGTGACGACCTGATGCGCCTGTTCAAGGCCCAGATGGTCGAGCGCGTGATGTCGATGGCGAACGTCCCCGACGACGTGCCGATCGAGAACAAGATGGTCACGCGCGCGATCGCGTCCGCCCAGTCGCAGGTCGAGACCCAGAACTTCGAGACCCGCAAGAACGTCCTGAAGTACGACGAGGTCCTCAACCGGCAGCGCGAGGTCATCTACGGCGAGCGGCGCCGCGTCCTGGAGGGCGAGGACCTGCACGAGCAGATCCAGCACTTCATGAACGACACCATCGACGCCTACGTCCAGGCCGAGACCGCCGAGGGCTTCCCGGAGGACTGGGACCTGGACCGGCTGTGGGGCGCCTTCAAGCAGCTGTACCCGGTGAAGGTGACCATCGAGGAGCTGGAGGAGGCGGCCGGCGACCGGGCCGGCCTGACCGCCGAGTTCATCGCCGAGTCCGTCAAGGACGACATCCACCAGCAGTACGAGGCGCGCGAGGCGCAGCTCGGCTCCGAGATCATGCGGGAGCTGGAGCGCCGGGTGGTGCTGTCGGTCCTGGACCGCAAGTGGCGTGAGCACCTCTACGAGATGGACTACCTCCAGGAGGGCATCGGCCTGCGCGCGATGGCGCAGAAGGACCCGCTGGTCGAGTACCAGCGCGAGGGCTTCGACATGTTCCAGGCCATGATGGACGGCATCAAGGAGGAGTCCGTCGGCTACCTGTTCAACCTGGAGGTCCAGGTCGAGCAGCAGGTCGAGGAGGTCCCGGTGGAGGCCGCCGGGCCCTCCCTCGACAAGGGCGCGCAGGACCAGGTGCCGGCGCAGGCGGTCGCCCGCCCGGAGATCCGCGCCAAGGGACTCGACGCCCCGCAGCGGCGGAACCTGCACCTGACCGCGCCCACCGTGGACGGCGAGGGCGGCGTCATCGAGCGGGACGTCACCCCCGAGGACGAGCCGGTGCGCTCCCCGGCGGACGGGCTCACCCGCGCGGAGCGCCGCAAGCAGGCCAAGGGCGGACGGCGCCGCAAGAAGTGACGGCGCCGACGACGGCGTAGTGCCGGCCGGCGGGGGCCGGGTTCCCTCGGGGGGAGCCCGGCCCCCGCCGTCTGTCCGGGGGCGGGCGGCGGTTCAGTCGTCGTCGCCGCGCGGCATGCGCGGACCGCCCAGTTCGACGGCCGTGCAGCGCCAGCGCAGGTCCCGGCCGCGTTCCAGGCGGAAGGCCAGGGCGCGCAGCCGGTCGCCGGCACCGATGCGGGCGAAGACCTCCACGGCACCCGGACGGGGCTCGAAGTAGCCGATGTCCCGGACCACGGGGTGGGCGCCGCGCGTGCGCAGGGGGCGGCGTTCGGCGAGCCACGCCAGCTCGTCGTAGGCGCGGCCGGCGGTGTGCCGGAGCATCGAGTGGACGGGGCGCCGGCCGCTGAGGACGCCGAGCAGCAGCTCGGCGAACATGTCGGTGGGACGGGGCTGCGGGAGGGGACGGCGGACGGCCCGGGCGGGCGCGGCCGGGCCCGCCCCCCGGGCCGCCGGTGCCGCCTCCCGCCCGGCCCGCGCCGCCGGTGGCGCCTCCCGGTCCGCTCGCGCCGCGTCCCTGGCCGCCCGCGGGACGTCCCGGAACGTCGGCGGGCGGGTGTCCGCGGGCCCGGAGTGGGCTGCTGGCGGCTCGCCCGGGGAGCCGGGACGGCGGCCGCCCGGGGCGGCGGCGCGCGCCGTGCCCCCGCCCGGTGCGCGGGGCGGGGCGGCGCCGGGGCCGCGGGGATCGCGGCGGCTGGACGGGCGGGTGCTGCCGGGGCGCTGATGGGCCCTGGTCATGATCTTGTGCATGGGAGTCCCCGTTCGGCGGCCCGGTGGATACCGAGCAGTAACTTCAGGTTGCGGATCTTGTACGGGGCGGTGCGGCGGGGCGGCAAGGCGGTGGCGGGCCGGGACCGGGCCGGGGAGAGATTCGCCTATCCGGGTGACCGAGCGGTGGCGGGGCCCGGTACCGCGCGGCCGTACCGGGTGAGGGGCGGGACCGGGGTGGACGCCCGGGCCGTCACGGCCGGAGCCCCGAAAGGGGACATCCGCACGTATCCTGAAGGCCCTTGCAGCGGAGCACCGACCACGAAAGCGGCCACTCATGCGCGTCTACGTCCCCCTGACCCTCCCCGGTCTCGCCGAGGCGTACCAGAAGGGTGAGCTGGGGGCCGCGCCGCTCGTGGCGTACGCCGTCACCCCCGCGCTGCGCGAGTGGTACCTGTCCGACGACATCGAGGAACTGGAGTACGCGGCGCTGAGCCGTGCCGCGCTCGCCTCGCTGCGGCTGCTGGCCGCCGACCCGGGGGCGCCGCGGCGCCGCGTCGTGGTCGCCGTCGACGTGCCCGACGGCGCGGCGAGCGCCGACCCCGGCCGGGGGCTCGACCCGGCCGCGCTCGGCGAGGTGCGGGTCGCCGGTGCGGTACCCCTGGCGAAGGCCGCCTCGGTGCACGTCGACGCCGCGGACGCGGAGGCCGACGTGGCCGCCGCCGCCGAGGCGCTGAAGGCCGCGGACGCCGGGGACGACGACGCGCAGTTCGTGGTGGACGGCGCCGAGGACCACGAACTGCTGTGGTACGCGACGCAGGAGATCTCGAACCTGGTGGGAAGCGGCGGCTGAACCGGTCCGCCGGCTCCCGCCTTCCCGCTCCTTGGCTGGGGAATCCTTGACTGTCAGTGGCGGCGGGTACGTTGTCGGACATGGGGACGCACACAGCCGCGCACATCGTCTGGGACTGGAACGGGACGCTGTTCCACGACAACGACGCCGTCATCGGGGCGACGAACGCGGCCTTCGCCGAGCTGGGCCTGGAACCGATCACGCTGGAGCAGTACCGGGCGATGTACTGCGTGCCGGTGCCGAAGTTCTACGAGCGGCTGCTGGGACGGCTGCCGAGCGAAGCCGAGTGGGAGGTCATGGACGAGACCTTCCACCGGCACTACGCCGAGCACCGGGTGCGCTGCGGGCTGGCCGAGGGCGCGGCGGAGCTGCTCACCGGCTGGCGGTCGGCGGGGCGCAGCCAGTCGATCCTCAGCATGTACGGGCACGAGGAGCTGGTCCCGCTGGTGCGCGGCTTCGGGATCGAGGCGCACTTCATACGCGTCGACGGGCGGACCGGGCCCTCCGGCGGCAGCAAGACCGAGCACATGGTGCGCCACCTGGCCGCCCTGACCGGGGTGGACCCCGCCCGGACGGTGGTGATCGGGGACGCCGCCGATGACGCGCTGGCCGCCCGGCACGCGGGGGCGCGGGCCGTGCTGTACACCGGCGGTTCGCACAGCCGGGCCAGCCTGGAGTCGGCGGGGGTGCCGGTGGTGGACACGCTGCACGAGGCGGTCGCGGAGGCGGAGCGGCTGGCGGCGTGAGGTCCCGGGCGGTCGCGGGCGCCACCGCCCGGGCCGCCGCGGATACGCCGAACCGGCCCGTCACGTCCCTGTGCAGAACGTCAAAGTTCCACCCCCTGTTTTGTACACATACGGCTCATGACGGGCCCCCCGCCGAGAGCGATAGCCTTGTGGCGTGATCAGCGCGATAGTTCGCGGGGGCACCGGTGCCCCTGCCCTGCGCCCGGTGAGCACGGTGGACAACCGTGACCGGGCGGCGGTCGCTGGTCTTCGCGGGCGGGACGGGGCATCGAGGACTCCCCGGACGCCGAGCACTCCCCGGACGACGACGGCGCCGTGTGCGGCGTCCCATCCGGCGAGCGTGTCGAAATTGGCTGATACGCCCCCGCTCATCTCACCTTGCGGCATAGCGTCGGAGCAGACCGGAAACCCCGGGTCGAGGCGTTACGTCGGAGGGCAGGAGACCGTACTTCCTTCTACGTCACGCAACGGCGCGCGACAGGAGCCAGAGGATAATGCAGACCAAGCTGGACGAAGCAAAGGCCGAGCTGCTCGAAAGGGCCGCCCGGGTAGCTGAGAACAGCCCGGTCGGGGGGCACCTACCGACTGGGACGACGAGCGAGGGCACCCCGGACACCCCGGACCGCGAATCCGTGCTCGCGTTCCTCCAGCGCTACTACCTGCACACCGCCCCGGAGGACCTCACCGGCCGTGACCCGGTCGACGTCTTCGGAGCCGCCGTCTCGCACTACCGCCTCGCCGAGAACCGCCCGCAGGGCACGGCCAACGTGCGGGTGCACACCCCGACGGTGGAGGAGAACGGCTGGACGTGCAGCCACACCGTCGTGGAGGCGGTGACGGACGACATGCCGTTCCTCGTCGACTCCGTGACCAACGAGCTGACCCGGCAGGGGCGCGGCATCCACGTCGTCGTCCACCCGCAGTTCGTGGTGCGGCGCGACGTCACCGGCAAGCTGATCGAGGTGCTCACCACCCCGCCCTCGGGCGACCTCCCGCACGACGCGCACATCGAGTCCTGGATCCACGTCGAGATCGACCGCGAGACCGACCGCGCCGACCTCAAGCAGATCACCGCCGACCTGCTGCGTGTCCTGTCCGACGTCCGCGAGGCCGTGGAGGACTGGGGCAAGATGCGCGACGCCTCCATGCGTCTCGCCGACTCGCTGGCCGAGGAGCCCCTCCCCGGCGACCTGCCCGGGCCGGAGGTCGAGGAGGCCCGCGAGCTGCTCCACTGGCTGGCGGAGGACCACTTCACGTTCCTCGGGTACCGGGAGTACGAGCTGCGCGGTGACGACTCCCTGGCCGCCGTCCCCGGCACCGGCCTCGGCATCCTGCGCGCCGACCCGCACCACGCCGGTGAGGACAGCCACCCGGTCAGCCCGTCCTTCGCGCGGCTGCCCGCCGACGCCCGCGCCAAGGCCCGCGAGCACCGGCTGCTGGTGCTGACCAAGGCCAACAGCCGGGCCACCGTGCACCGGCCCTCGTACCTGGACTACGTCGGCGTCAAGAAGTTCGACGAGAAGGGCAACGTCGTCGGGGAGCGGCGCTTCCTCGGCCTGTTCTCCTCCGCCGCCTACACCGAGTCCGTCCGCCGCGTGCCGGTCATCCGGCGCAAGGTGCAGGAGGTGCTGGACCGGGCCGGGTTCTCGCCCAACAGCCACGACGGGCGGGACCTGCTCCAGATTCTGGAGACCTACCCGCGCGACGAGCTGTTCCAGACCCCGGCCGACGAGCTCCAGGCCATCGTCACCTCCGTGCTCTACCTCCAGGAGCGCCGCCGTCTGCGGCTCTACCTGCGCCAGGACGAGTACGGCCGCTACTACTCCGCTCTCGTCTACCTGCCCCGCGACCGCTACACCACGGGCGTGCGGCTGCGGATCATCGACATCCTGAAGGAGGAGCTCGGCGGCACCAGCGTCGACTTCACCGCCTGGAACACCGAGTCGATCCTGTCCCGGCTGCACTTCGTCGTCCGCGTCCCGCAGGGCACCGAGCTGCCCGAGCTGTCCGACGCCGACAAGGAGCGCATCGAGGCCCGCCTGGTGGAGGCCGCCCGCTCCTGGGCCGACGGGTTCGCCGAGGCGCTGAACGCCGAGTTCGGCGAGGAGCGCTCCGCCGAGCTGATGCGCCGCTACGCGAGCGCCTTCCCCGAGGGCTACAAGGCCGATCACAGTCCGCGCGCCGCGGTCGCCGACCTGGCGCACCTGGAACAGCTCGATGACGAACAGACGTTCGCACTGAGCCTGTACGAGCCGGTGGGCGCCGGGCCCGAGGAGCGCCGCTTCAAGATCTACCAGAAGGGCGGCTCGGTCTCCCTGTCCGCCGTGCTGCCGGTGCTCAGCCGGCTCGGCGTCGAGGTCACCGACGAGCGGCCCTACGAGCTGCGCTGCGGCGACCGCAGGACGGCCTGGATCTACGACTTCGGCCTGCGCATGCCCAAGGCGTCCGCCGGCGGCGGCGACTACCTCGGCGACGACGCCCGCGAGCGGTTCCAGGACGCCTTCGCCGCCACCTGGACCGGCAAGGCGGAGAACGACGGCTTCAACGCGCTCGTGCTCAGCGCCGGGCTGACCTGGCGCCAGGCGATGGTGCTGCGCGCGTACGCCAAGTACCTGCGCCAGGCGGGCTCCACGTTCAGCCAGGACTACATGGAGGACACCCTCCGCAACAACGTCCACACCACCCGGCTGCTGGTCTCCCTCTTCGAGGCGCGGATGTCGCCGGAGCGGCAGCGCGCCGGGCGCGAGATCGTCGACGCCCTGCTGGAGGAGCTGGACGCCGCGCTCGACCAGGTGGCGAGCCTGGACGAGGACCGCATCCTGCGGTCCTTCCTCAGCGTCATCAAGGCGACCCTGCGCACCAACTTCTTCCAGGAGGCGGCGCCCGGCCGGCCGCACGACTACGTCTCCATGAAGTTCGACCCGCAGGCCATCCCCGACCTGCCGGCGCCGCGCCCGGCGTTCGAGATCTGGGTGTACTCGCCGCGCGTCGAGGGCGTGCACCTGCGCTTCGGCAAGGTCGCGCGCGGGGGCCTGCGCTGGTCCGACCGGCGCGAGGACTTCCGTACCGAGATCCTCGGCCTGGTCAAGGCGCAGATGGTGAAGAACACCGTCATCGTGCCGGTCGGCGCCAAGGGCGGCTTCGTCGCCAAGCAGCTCCCGGACCCGTCCGCGGACCGGGACGCCTGGATGGCGGAGGGCATCGCCAGCTACAAGACGTTCATCTCGGCGCTGCTCGACATCACCGACAACATGGTCGCCGGCGAGGTCGTGCCGCCCAAGGACGTGGTCCGCCACGACGAGGACGACACCTACCTCGTCGTCGCCGCCGACAAGGGCACGGCGACCTTCTCGGACATCGCCAACGAGGTCGCCGGCAGGTACGACTTCTGGCTCGGCGACGCCTTCGCCTCCGGCGGCAGCGCGGGCTACGACCACAAGGGCATGGGCATCACCGCCCGCGGCGCCTGGGAGTCCGTCAAGCGGCACTTCCGGGAGCTGGGCGTGGATACCCAGAGCCAGGACTTCACGGTCGTCGGCATCGGCGACATGTCCGGTGACGTGTTCGGCAACGGCATGCTGCTCAGCGAGCACATCCGCCTGGTGGCCGCCTTCGACCACCGGCACATCTTCATCGACCCGACCCCGGACGCGGCCGTCTCCTACGCCGAGCGCCGCCGCCTGTTCGAGCTGCCCCGCTCCTCCTGGGAGGACTACGACACCGCGCTGCTGTCGCCCGGCGGCGGTGTCTTCCCCCGCACGGCCAAGGCCATCCCGGTCAACGCGCACATCCGCGAGGCCCTGGGCATCGAGGAGAAGGTCTCCAAGATGACCCCGGCCGACCTGATGAAGGCGATCCTCAAGGCGCCGGTGGACCTGCTGTGGAACGGCGGCATCGGTACGTACGTCAAGGCGTCCGCCGAGTCGCACGGCGATGTCGGCGACAAGGCCAACGACGCCATCCGCGTCGACGGCCGGGACCTGCGGGTCAAGGTGGTCGGCGAGGGCGGCAACCTGGGCCTGACCCAGCTCGGCCGGATCGAGTTCGCGATGCAGGGCGGCCGGGTCAACACCGACGCCATCGACAACAGCGCGGGCGTGGACACCTCCGACCACGAGGTGAACATCAAGATCCTGCTCAACGGGCTGGTCGCGGACGGCGACATGACCGTCAAGCAGCGCAACAAGCTGCTCGCCGAGATGACCGACGAGGTCGGCCGCCTGGTGCTGCGCAACAACTACGCGCAGAACACGGCGATCGCCAACGCGCTCGCCCAGTCCCAGGACATGCTCCACGCCCAGCAGCGCTTCCTGCGGCACCTGGTGCGCGAGGGCCACCTGGACCGGGCCCTGGAGTTCCTGCCCACCGACCGCCAGATCCGCGAGCGGCTCTCCGCCGGGCAGGGCCTGACCGGCCCGGAGACGGCCGTCCTGCTGGCCTACACCAAGATCACGGTCGCCGAGGAGCTGCTGGACACCTCGCTGCCCGACGACCCGTATCTCAAGGGCCTGCTGCACGCCTACTTCCCGACCGCGCTGCGCGAGCGGTTCGGCGACCGTATCGACACCCACCCGCTGCGCCGCGAGATCACCACGACCGTGCTGGTCAACGACACGGTCAACACGGGCGGTACGACCTATCTGCACCGGCTGCGGGAGGAGACCGGCGCGTCGCTGGAGGAGATCGTCCGGGCGCAGACCGCGGCCCGCGCGATCTTCCGCGCCTACCCGGTGTGGGACGCGGTGGAGAGCCTGGACAACAAGGTCGAGGCCGCCGTGCAGACCCGCATCCGGCTGCACTCGCGCCGCCTGGTCGAGCGCGGCACGCGCTGGCTGCTCAACAACCGGCCGCAGCCGCTCCAGCTCGCGGAGACGGTCGACTTCTTCGCCGACCGCGTCGAGCGGGTCTGGCAGGAGCTGCCGAAGCTGCTGCGCGGCGCGGACCTGGAGTGGTACCAGTACGTCCACGACGAGCTGACCGCCGCCGGCGTGCCCGAAGAGCTGGCCACCCGCGTGGCCGGGTTCTCCTCCGCCTTCCCGACGCTCGACATCGTCTCGGTGGCCGACCGCATGGGCAAGGAGCCGCTGGACGTCGCCGAGGTCTACTACGACCTCGCCGACCGGCTGACCATCACCCAGCTGATGGACCGCATCAGCGCCCTGCCCCGCACCGACCGCTGGCAGTCCATGGCCCGCGCGGCGATCCGCGAGGACCTGTACGCGGCGCACGCGGCGCTCACCGCCGACGTCCTGGCGGTGGGCGACGGCACCTCGACGCCGGAGGAGCGGTTCAGGGTGTGGGAGCAGAAGAACGCGGCGATCCTCGGCCGGGCCCGCACCACCCTGGAGGAGATCCACGGCTCCGACGCGTTCGACCTCGCCAACCTGTCGGTGGCGATGCGCACCATGCGGACGCTGCTGCGGACGCATTCGTGACGAGGCGTGGGTGACGACGCGTTCGTGACCGTGTACGGCTGAGCGAGCGGGGCGCCCCGGGCCACCACGGCCCGGGGCGCTCCCGTATCGGGCGCCCCGCCTTGGCGTCGCGATTCCAGCGATAGCCGGGCATCACGGATAAAGTGACCGCGTGACTGGGCGTTCCGGCGCGACCCGCACCCCGCCGCCGCGCACGGCGGCCGTTCCCCGGGCGGCTGCCGCGCCCGCCCCGTGCCTCCTGCCGCTCGGCCTCCTCCCGCTGCTTCTGCTCGTCCTGCTGCTCCTGGTGATCGTGCGGCTGCCGTGGGCCGGTGACCTCGGCATCCACGCGGCGACCGTGGAACGGCTGCGCCACAGCCTCACCGACCCGGGCAACCCCCTGGTCGACGCGGACACGCCGAGCCCGTACTACTCGCCGTGGACCCTGCTGCTCGGCGCCGTCGCCCGGGTGAGCGGGCTGTCGGTCTTCATCGTGCTGCGCCTGGGCGCACTGGCCGCGCTCGGACTGCTGGTGACGGGCGTGTGGCGGTACGTGCGCACCCTGAGCGCGCACCGGGCCGCCCCGGCGCTCGCCCTGCTGTGCCTGCTGCTGCTGTGGGGTACCGCCCCGTTCAGCTGGAGCGGCTTCGTCGGGCTGCACTCCCTGGCGCTGACCGTGGCCTACCCGAGCGTGTTCGCCCTCGGGACGGCGTTCCATCTGTGGGCGTGGCTGGCACGGGCGCTGCGCGACGGCGACCGCGCCGGATGGGGGACCTGGGCCGGACTCGGCGCGCTGTGGGCGGTGGTCCTGCTGTGCCACCAGTTCACCGGGGTCGTCGCCTCGCTGGGCGCCCTCGCCACCGTACTCGCCGCGCGGCCCGCGCGGCCCGTCCCGACCGCACGGACGGCACGGCCCGCACGTACGGCACGTACGGCACGCACGGCACGGACGGCACGGCCCGCACGGGCGGTGGCGGCAGGGCCGGTGGCCGGTCTGGCCAGGGGCCCGGCCACGGGCCCGGCCGTGAGTCTGGCCGTGGGCCTGGCCGTCCTGTGGCTGTGGCCGTACTACGACTTCTTCGCGCTGTCCGGCGCCGGGGACGGGCTGGCGGCGGTGCACCGGCCGCTCTACGCCGATCTGCCCGGCCGGTTCGGCCTGGCGCTCCTCGGCGTGGCCGCGCTCGTCCCGCGGCTGCGGCGCGACCGGCGCGACGTGCTGGTGCTGTTCTTCGCCCTCGGCCTGCTGGTGTCGGCGGCGGGCGGGCTGAGCGGCCACTACTCGTGGGGGCGCGCGCTGCCCGCCGCGCTGATCCCGGCGCAGCTCGCCGCGGCGCTGGAGGCGGTGCGGGCCACCCGGCGCGCGGTGCGGGCCGGGTGGGCGTGCCTGCTGGCCGGGGCGCTGGCCGCCGGCGCGTGGGCGCAGGCGGGCACGCTCGGGTACGTCGTCGACCGCGACCTCCTGCCGGGGCCGGTCGCGGCCAAGTACCGGCAGCCGTGGGCGGGGTACCACTGGATCACGCCGTGGGTGCGGTACGGGGACGTCGTCATGGCCCGGACCTTCCCGTCCCGGCAGATCCCGGCCTACGGGGCGTACAGCGTGGCCCCCGGCTATCCCGACTTCTTCCTGCCCGACGAGGAGCGGCGGACGGCGGCGGTGGGGCGGTACTTCGCCGCGGGGACACCGGCCGGCGAGCGGCGGGAGATCGTGCGGGAGTACGGGGTGCGGTGGGTGGTGGACCGGGGGCCGGCGCCGCGGACGGCGCCCGGGCTGCGGGCGGTGGCCCGGGGCCCGGGCGGGCAGGTGCTGTACGCGGTGACGGACTGCTGTACGTGGTGACGGGCGCCGGCCGAGCGCTCAGCGCGGCACGCCGCGCACCAGGCGGGCCGCCCGCCTTGCCCCGGGCCGGGCGAGGCGCCGCAGCACGGGGCGCAGCATCCGCGCCGCCCGTCCCGTCGACTGCCACCGCACCCGGAGACGGCCCGGGGCGTGGCCCTCCGGTTCGACGGTGACCCGGTGCGGGGCGGCGCCGGAGGGCCGGGTCACGCGGGTGGTGAACGGCGGGAAGGCGGGCGGGGCCAGAAGGACGCCCGTGTGGGTCTGGCCCTGGTGGCGCAGGCGCAGCACGGGGTGGCGTACGCCGGTGAAGCCGCGCACGGGGAGCCGGGCCGCCGCCAGGTCCAGACGGACCCGGCCCTCGAAGAGGCCGGGGCGGAGGGGGGACAGCCGGAAGCCGACCGCCAGCCGGTGCCGGCCGGGCGTCAGCACCAGGGTCGCGCGCTGCGGGCCGATGGGAAGGCGCAGCCCGGGATCGTGGGTCCGGACGGTCAGGTCGAGCGAGGCGCCGGGGCCCCGGGCGAGCTCCGTGATCTCGTGCCGGAACCGCGCGACGGCGAAGGGCCGGGTGTCCAGCTCCAGGTCGGTGACGTCCAGCTCGCGGCGGGCCCGCTCGGACTCCGGGACCCGGTCGCCCCAGTACGTCCGGCCGTCCGGGCCCGTCGCCACCCGCGGCGGCGCGACGTCGTGGCCGAGACCGCGGGCGGCCTGCCGTGCGTCGGCCAGGCGGCGGTCGCGGACCAGCTCCACCACGATCCGCTCCTCGCGCGGCAGCCGGGCGTACGCCCCCTCGGACAGCGTGTCCAGGTAGGGGTTCACCGTGTCCGCGAAGGACGCCAGCCACTCGTCGTCGCGCAGCGGCAGGTCGCCGGCGTACATCCGGAAGTCGTGCTTGAGGAACTTGTAGTCCTTGTCCTCGCGCAGCGACTCGTGCCCGCTCTCGGCGAGGAAGGAGTCGATGAGCCGCTGCACATGGATCCGGTCGCGCACGTTGGCCATCTTGTGCCGCTGGTTGGAGATGGAGGCCGCGTCCGCGTCCGCGTACGGCGCCACGTACCAGCGGTAGACCGGCTCGGGGACGATGGTGAACGCCTTCGCCAGGCAGTACGCCTGCGCCGAGAAGAGCTGGTCCTCGTAGTGGATGCCCTCGGGGAAGCGCAGGCCGTGCCGGTCGAGGAAGGCGCGGGCGTACATCTTGCCGGTCGACAGGTGCTCGAAGAACAGCCGGGGGTCCGCCTCGATGCCCTCCAGGGTGCGGTGCTCGGCCACCAGGTGCGGCATCCACGTCGAGCGGCGCCCGCTGTCCGCCCGGATCCGCCGCACCGCGCCCATCGCGAAGTCGATCTCGCGTGCGCGATGGGCGGCGAGCAGCACCTCCACCGCGCGCTCGGGCAGCTCGTCGTCGCTGTCGAGGAACATCAGGTACGGCGCCCGCGCGATCTCCACGGCCCGGTTGCGCGGGGCGCTGCACCCGCCGCTGTTCTCCGCCAGGCGCAGGTAGCGGACGCGGGGGTCGCGGGCGGCCAGCTCCCGTGCCACCCGGGGCGTGCCGTCCGTGGAGTGGTCGTCGCTGATGACGATCTCGATGTTCGCGTGGGTCTGGCGCCGGACGGACGCCACGGCGCGGGGCAGCCGCGCGGCGTCGTTGTAGACGATCACCGTGACGGTGACGTCCGGGGCCGCCGGTGCCGTGGCCGGGGTGGTCTCCGGGCTGGTCTCCGGGCTCATACGACCTCCTCGGGGCGCGGTGCCGGGGTGCGCCGCTCCAGGGGGAGCACCGGCGGGAGCGTCGCCTCGTCCTGGCCGAGGAAGACCCGGCGTACGACGCGTTCGGCGGCGCGCCCGTCGTCGTACTCGCAGAAGCGGCGGCGGAAGGCGGCCCGGGCCCCGGCCGCGGCCTCGTCGCGCCACGCCTCGGTGGCGAGGATCTCGGTCAGCTCCTCCTGGGTGCGGGCCACCGGGCCGGGAGCGTCGGCCATGAGGTCGAAGTAGACACCGCGGGTGGTGCGGTACGTCTCCCAGTCGTCGGCGTGGATCACGATCGGGCGGTCGAGGTTGGCGTAGTCGAACATGATCGACGAGTAGTCCGTGACCAGGACGTCGGCGGCCAGGCAGAGCTCCTCGACCGGGTCGTAGGCGGAGACGTCCACGATCCGGCCGGTGCGGCGCAGACCCGTGAGGGGGGAGGCGGTGCCGTCGTAGAAGTAGTGCGCGCGCACCAGCAGGACCGTTTCTTCACCGAGGCGGCCGGCCAGCGCGGCGAGATCGAGGCGCGGGGTCCAGGCGGCCTCGTAGTCGCGGTGGGTCGGCGCGTACAGCACGGCCCGGCGGCCCGGCGGGATGCCGAGGCGCTCGCGCACCGCGCGGACCTCGGCGGCGCCCGCCGTGTAGAAGACGTCGTTGCGCGGATAGCCGTGGTCGAGACAGACGTAGCGGGAGGGGTACGCCCGCTGCCACATCCGGGTGGTGTGGCCGTTGGCGGAGACGCTGTAGTCCCACTTGTCGACCCGTTCCAGCAGGGCGCGGAAGTCCAGGCCGCGGGCGGCCGCCGGGTACGGCATCTGGTCCAGGCCCATGCGCTTCAGGGGCGTTCCGTGGTGGGTCTGGACGTGGACCGCGTCGGGCCGTTTGACCACCGCGTTCGGGAAGTTGACGTTGTTGACGAGGTACTTCGCCCGCGCGAGCACCTCCCAGTACCGGGCGGTGCCGGGGACGACGTGGTCGGTGCCGGGCGGCAGCAGCGCCGCGTTGCCGGCGGTCACCACCCACACCGGGTGGATGTGCGGGGCGAGTTCGGCCAGTTTGGCGGCGATCGCGGCCGGGTTGCAGGCCACGCCCCGGTTCCAGTAGGCCGAGAACACCGCCAGCCGGGGGTCGGCCGGGCGGCCGAGCGCCCTGCGGTACTCCACGTCGCGCAGGCGGGCACCGGCCTGCCGCCTCCCGGTGCGCACGGTCGCCCGCACCGCGCGGCGGGCGCGGTTGGCGGCCTGGAGCGCCCGGTACCGGACGTAGGCGTCCTCCTCCAGCAGTGCCCGGCGGATGCCTTCGAGGCCGGCGGGGCGCCGGTAGTCCTCTGGGCGGCGGCGCAGCGCCGCCAGGGACGCCCGCCGGAAGAACTCCCGTGCCGTCCGCGGGGGCATCCCGGCGCGGACGAAGGTGCGCAGGCAGTCGCGGACCATGACGTCGTAGAGGACGGCGTGGGCGGCCGGGCGGTCCCGGGTGAGGCCGAGGAGGCGCTCGTAGCGGTCGACGAGCGCATAGCGCCGCTCGGGACCGACCGGCGGCAGGCTCTCGGGGCGCAGCCGGCGGTCCTCGTAGGCGGGGTGGGGCAGGCAGGCCACCCGGCCGGCCAGGAGAAGGGCCGCGTACGCCGCGAACGGCTCGTCGTCCGTGGCGAACCGTTCCTCGTGCGTCCGCCAGAAGTCCGCGCGCAGCAGGCGGGTGCCGAGGAGCGGGGCCAGGCGCAGCAGGCCCGGCTGGTCGTCGAGGGCGAGGTCGGCGCGGCCCGCGCGGGCCAGCAGGGGGCCGTCCCGGGAGGGCAGGGCGGCGGTCCGCCAGGTGCTGTGCACGTGGTCGAGCAGCAGGACGTCGACGGTGCCGGGGAGTTCGGCGGCGCGCTCGGCGACCAGGTGCGGGGCGCCGGCGGGCAGGCCGTCCTTGGCGTGCACGAAGTGCAGCCAGCGGCCCGTCGCCCGCGCCGCCCCCGCCGCGCGGGCCGCGGCGTCGCCCGTCCCGTCCGGCAGGGCGAGCACCCGGAAGGCCGGGCCGTGCCGCTCGGCCGTCTCCCGGGCCCAGTCGCCGACCGCCGCCACGATCACCTCGGTGTCCGGCAAAGGGCGGGCGGCCAGGGAGTCGAGCAGTCCGGTCAGGTGGTCCTGGACGTTGGGGCCGTGGACGACGACGCTGAGGACGGGGCCGGGGCCGGGGGCGGTTTCGCGGGTCTCGGGCATCGGGGACTCCTTCGCCTGCCTCACCGTCGGCGCTCCGGGCGCGCACCTCGTTCGCCCTTATTCGGTCATAGTGGCACCGATGGGATGAAAGCGGAGGGTGGTGTTGGCCCTCGGGAGGGAAGGGGGCCTCGCCGGCCGTGGCTCCTGGCCCGGGAACGCGCTCAGCGCTTCGGCCCGGCGGCGCGGTCCGGGCCGCCCGTGAACGCCTCGTACTCCTTGAGCACCTCCGCCGTCGGCCCGTCCATGCGCAGCTCGCCGCGCTCCAGCCACAGCACCCGGTCGCAGGTGTCGCGGATCGACTTGTTGCTGTGGCTGACCAGGAAGACCGTGCCCGCCCGCTCGCGCAGCTCCCGGATGCGCTCCTCGGAACGTTTCTGGAAGGAGCGATCGCCGGTGGCCAGCGCCTCGTCGACGAGCAGGACGTCGTGGTCCTTGGCGGCGGCGATGGAGAAGCGGAGCCGGGCGGCCATGCCGGAGGAGTACGTGCGCATCGGCAGGGTGATGAAGTCGCCCTTGTCGTTGATGCCGGAGAAGTCGACGATCTCCTGGTAGCGCTCCCTGACCTGGTCGCGGGACATGCCCATCGCCAGCCCGCCGAGGTGGACGTTGCGCTCCCCGGTCAGGTCGTTCATCAGCGCGGCGTTCACGCCGAGCAGGGAGGGCTGGCCGTCGGTGTAGATGCGCCCGTTCTCCACCGGCAGCAGGCCCGCGACCGCCTTCAGCAGGGTCGACTTGCCGGAGCCGTTGGTGCCGATCAGCCCGATCGCCTCGCCCCGGTAGGCGACGAAGGACACGTTCCGCACCGCGTGCACCCGGCGTACGCCCGCCGCCTTCTCGGTCCGCTCGCGGCGCAGCATGCGGTGGAGGGCGGCGGTGGCCGTGCCGCGGCCCCGGGCGGCGCCGTTGACGCGGTAGACGATGTCGACGCGGTCCGCGACGACGGTGGGGACCCGCTCGGCGGTCTCCGGCGTGACCTCGTGCGGGACCCGCTCGGCGGTCTCCCGCGTGGCCTCGTGCCCGATCCGCTGGGTGTGCTCAGCCACGGCCGTACCTCTCCTCGGCTTTCCAGAAGTAGACGAAGCCGCCGACGCCGGCCAGCAGGGCCCAGCCCGTGGCGATCGCCCACACGTGCGGCGGCAACTGGCTCGCGCGGAACGTGTCGATCAGCGCGAAGCGCATCAGGTCGATGTAGACGGCGGCGGGGTTGACCTGGAGGAGCGGGCCGAGCCAGGACGGCAGGCCGCTCCGGTCGCTGGTCATGTGGTCGATGCTCCACATCACACCGGACGCGTACATCCAGGTGCGCAGCACGAACGGCATCAGCTGCGCGATGTCGGGCGTCTTGGCGCCCAGCCGGGCCATGGCCATCGACAGGCCCGCGTTGAACACGAACTGGAGCACCAGCGCCGGCACCGCCAGCAGCCAGGACGGGGCGGGCGGCACACCGAAGGCGAACAGGATCACCACCAGGGCGGCCATGGAGAACAGCAGCTGCTGGAGCTGCTGGAGGCAGAAGGACAGCGGCAGCGCGGCCCGGGGGAAGTGCAGGGCCCGGACCAGCCCGAGGTTGCCGGAGATCGCCCGGGTGCCCGCCATGACCGAGCTCTGGGTGAAGGTCCAGACGAACACGCCCGTGACGAGGAACGGGACGTAGTCCGGCACGCCCTGCTTGGTTTGCAGCAGGACGCCGAAGATGAAGTAGTACACGGCCGCGTTCAGCAGGGGCGTCATCACCTGCCAGACCTGTCCCAGCTTCGCCTGGCTGTACTGCGCGGTGAGCTTGGCGGTGGCGAACGCGGTGATGAAGTGCCGCCGGGCCCACAGCTGCCGGACGTACTGCGGCAGGGAGGGGCGGGCGCCGCTGACCGAGAGCCCGTGGCGGGCGGCGAGCGCCGCCAGGTCCGTGGCGGGCGGGGCCGCGGCCGGGGGCGGTGTGTGGAGTACCTGGCTCACATCCGCTGCTTTCGTTCGGGGGAGGGGTCGGCGAACGGTCGGCGAACGGCGTTTCCCCGGACGACTTCTCGCGTTCACTTACGTCGGGACGGCACCGTATCGTCGCAACGCGAGCGTAGGGCGAGGGGACGGCGGAACGCAACCGTATCGTCGTCACGTTCTCGTCCGCCCCGGCGTCGGGACGGGGCCGTATCGTCGCGACGCCCCTATGCTGGTCGGCATGACGACGAACGCCGACGAGCCCCAGCCGCGTCCGCGCCGGGCCCCCGCGGGGGCGGCCGTGCTCCGTGAGGACGTGACGGAGGCCATCCGGGCGGCCGTGTTCGAGGAGCTCGCGGCCGTCGGCTACGCGCGCATGTCCATCGAGGGGATCGCGCGCCGGGCGGGCGTCGGCAAGACGGCGGTGTACCGGCGCTGGCGCTCCAAGCTGCACCTCGTGCTCGACATCGTCTCGGCCCTCGCGGTACAGGGCCTGCCGGCCCCGGACACGGGGTCCCTGGAGGCGGATCTGCGTCTGCTGTACGAGGTGACCTCCCGCGCCCTGCGCCACCCGGTGGCCTCGCAGATCCTCCCCGACCTCCAGGCGGAGGCGGCCCGCAACCCGGAGATCGCCGAAGCCGTGCAGAAGGCGCTGCGCGAGGGCCAGGAGGGCGTCGCCAGCCAGATCCTGGTGGCGGCGGAGCGGCGCGGTGAACTGCGCGCGGGGTTCGACGAGGAGCTGGCCCTCGACCTGATCTCGGGCCCGCTCTACTGGCGCTCGGTCGTGATCCGCACCCGCAAGCTGCCCAAGGGATACCTGGCGACGCTGGCGAGGGCGACGACGGGGGCGCTCAAGGCGCTCTAGGAGGGCCCGCCCCCCCGGGGAGCCCGCCCCCGGGGAGCCCGGTGCGCTCCCGAGCGGCGGGCCGTACCGCCTCCGCGACCCCGGCCCGGGGGTCCGCCCGGTCCGCGCCCGGTCCGCGCCCGGCCCGGCGGCGGGCCGGGCGCGGGGCGCGGGGCGCGGGATCAGCGAGGCGGCCGCCGCCTGAGCCTGTCGCGCAGCACGCTCGCGATCCCGCGCGGGCCGGGCGCCACCCGCAGGGCCAGCGCGCCGGAGTGCGTGGCGTAGGGACGGACGAGCAGCACGCCGTGCCGGGCGCTCGGCAGAGCGCGACGGCGCAGCAGACCGGCGCCGGTGAGCGCGTGCGCCGTGACCTCACGGCTCGCGCCGCCGTGAAAACCCAGGCGCAGGTACAGGTCCCAGGTGCCCGCCCCCAGCGCCGCCAGGTCCACGTCCGTCTCGGCGCACCAGGCGGCGGCCCCCGCGGACGACGGCGCGAGGGCCACCGTGCGGGACTGGCCCGCCCGCCCGTCCTCGCGGCGCCGCCACTCCGCCCGCGCCGCCCGCGGGCCGCCGGCCTCGGTGATGCGGCCGTACAGGTCGTGCAGGCGCAGCCGCAGCCGGGTGGCACCCGCGCGGGGGCGCAGTTCCGCGTCGACGGCGAGCGGGAGGAGGTGGACCGGGCGGGTCAGCAGCGGCTCCAGGGTGACCTGGGGCAGGCCGGCCGACCAGACCGGCGTGCCGTCGGGCGCGCGGGCGTAGGGAGGCAGGAGGCGGGCCGGACGGGACGCCAGCTCCCGCAGCCGGGGCAGGTCGCGCGGCTCGGGGGAGGCCAGCACGACCCGGCCGAGCAGAGCTCCCGGCGAGGCGGGGGCGCGCGCCCAGTCGGCCGCGTCGTAGCCGGCGAGATACGCCCGCGTGTGCTCCCACCACGCGCGCCGGTACTCCGCGTCGCGCAGCCCCAGCTCGCGCGCGTACATGCGCAGCTCGTGGTCGAGGAACTTGCCGCGTGCCGCCCGCGCGAGCTCCTTCTCCCCGGCGGCCAGCAGGATCTCGCAGGCCGTCCGGCACGCCCGGGTGCGCGCCCGCCAGTTGCCGACGCCGGAGCGGTCCAGGGAGATCGACAGCCGCCCGGCGGCCCGGCGGACGTGCCAGACGTACACCCGGTCCGGGACGAGGACGACGCGGGGCCCGGCGGCCAGCACGCGCGCGGTGAAGACGACGTCCTCGTACGGGTGGCGGCCCTCGGGGAAGCGGATGCCGTGGGCGCGCAGGAATCCGGTGTCGTACAGCTTGTTGACGCACAGCGTGTCGCGCACCAGGCCCGGTTGCCGTGCGGGGCGCTCGACGACGGCCCGCGCCGCGTAGAGCGGCGCCTGCCAGGGCACCTCGCGCCCCGAGGGCAGCTCACGGCGTACGCACAGCCCGCTCGCGACCTGCGCGCGCTCGTCATGCGCCGCCGTCAGCAGCGCCTCCACCGCGCCGGGCGGCAGCACGTCGTCGCTGTCCAGGAACATCACGTAGGGGGACGTCACGGCGTCCGTCCCGGTGTTGCGGGGGGTGCCGCAGCCCCCGCTGTTGGCCGGGCGCCGGATCACGCGCAGCCGCGGTTCCGCCGCGGCCAGCCGGGTGAGCAGCGCGGCGCTGCCGTCCGTCGAGCCGTCGTCGACGGCCACGACCTCGCGGACGGCCGGTCCCTGCGCCAGCGCCGACCGCACGGCGTCCGTCACATGGGCCGCGTCGTCGTATCCGATGACGACGACGGCCACCTGGGGCTGCGGCACGGGCATGGCGGCCTCCCGGGGCTGCCGCCGGGAGCGGCGGCGGTTCGCGATAGGGATCGTAAGCCGTACGAGAGCCGTCCGCGCGGGAGCGGACCCCCGGGCTGCCGTCGCCCCCGGTCAGGGGCCCGCGGGTTCCTGGGGCAGTGCCGCCGCCGCGTCCAGCGCGCCGGTGAGCCGGTCCAGGCGGGCGCGCAGGTCGCGGATCTCGTCGAGGTCGAAGCCGGTGGCGGCGGCGATCCGCCGCGGCACCTCCAGCGCCCGCTCGCGCAGCGCCTCGCCCTCCCCGGTCGGCCGCACCCGGACCGACCGCTCGTCGCGCGCGCTGCGCTCCCGCCGGACCAGGCCGGCCGCCTCCAGCCGCTTGAGCAGCGGCGACAGCGTGCCGGAGTCCAGCCGCAGGTGCTCGCCGAGCTGCTTCACCGGCAGGTCGCCGTGCTCCCAGAGCACCAGCATCACCAGGTACTGCGGGTAGGTGAGCCCGAGGTCCTTCAGCAGTTCGCGGTAGATCCCGCCGAAGGCCCGCGAGGCCGCGTTCAGGGAGAAGCAGATCTGCTGGTCGAGGCGGAGCCAGTCCGCTGCGGGCGTGGTCATGCCTCCAGAGTAGCGCCTGCGCACCATTTAGTTGTGCACAACTTAATTGCGTGCTCTACTGGTGGTCACGAGGCGGGGCGGCCCGGCCGCCGCGCCACGACCTTCACGAGAGGGATGGTCTTCCATGGACGCGCTCTACACCGCCGCCGCCACCGCCACCCACGGCCGCGACGGCCGTGCCGTCAGCTCCGACGGCACGCTCGACCTCGCGCTGAGCGCCCCGGTGGAGCTGGGCGGCAGCGGGCGGGGCACCAACCCGGAGCAGCTGTTCGCCGCCGGGTACGCCGCCTGCTTCGGCAGTGCCCTCGCTCTCGTCGGCCGGCAGGCGAAGGTCGACGTCGGCGACGCCGCCGTGACCGCGGAGGTCGGCATCGGCAAGCACGGCGAGGGCTTCGCGCTCGCCGTGACCCTCCGGGTCGAGCTGCCCGAGGGCGTGGACGAGGCCACCGGCCGCGAGCTGGTCGAGCGGGCCCACCAGGTCTGCCCCTACTCCAACGCCACCCGCGGCAACATCCCGGTCGACCTCGTCGTCGAGTAGGCCGGGCAGCCGCACCCGCGGCCTCACTTCCCGACCCGCGCCAGCACCTCCCCCGTCCGGCCGCTCCACGCGACCACCACAGCCTCCTCGGGCACCGGATGCCAGCGCGTCAGCAGCAGCCAGCGCACGCGGTAGCGGCGGACGACGGCGGCGCGCTCGGCGGGGGTGGAATCCCGGGCGAGATAGGCGCGGACGTCGGCGGCCCGCCGCCCGCGCTCCCGCTCGTCCAGGGCCGGGTCCGGCCAGGCGGGCGCGGCGAGGTTCGGTCCGTACCCGGCGATGGCGTGGACGGCGTAGTACCCGTCGGTGATCACCACCTCGCCCGGCCGGATGTGCCGGGCCGCCCAGTCGTACGACGGCCAGCGCGGCGGCTGGTCGAAGCCGACCGGGTCGAGCGCGGGCGGCACCACCGCGCCCGCGTGCACCGTGAGGAACCCGGCGCACGCCCCCGCCGCGACCGCCAGGCCCAGCAGCCGCCGGCGGCGGCCCCACGGCCGGGGCGCCGCCAGCTCCACGGCCAGGGCGAACTGCAAAGGCACCAGCGTGAGCCCGAGGATCCTGCCGTAGGTGTAGTGGCCGCTGAACCAGCCGTACGCCACCACCGCGCACTCCAGGGCGAACATCAGCACCAGCGGGTCGCGGGCCGAGTGCCGCCCGCGCAGCCACAGCGCCGGCAGTCCGAGCAGCGCCAGCCAGAACTGCCCGGGCAGGTTCAGGTAGAGCGTGCGGTGCATGGCGTCCACGCTGTCGTCCCCGGCCAGCGCGAGGACGTCGAAGTACGGCCAGGACAGCGCCGCCGCCCCCGCCGTCGCCGCCGCCAGCGCCCAGCGCCCGGCGAGGGCCGCGCGCCATCCGCGCTGCCACCCGGCGACCAGCGCCACGCCGCCCAGCGCCGCCGCCACCGACGTGATCGGATGCACCAGCAGGATCAGGCCGTACAGCAGGCCGAGCCCCGCGTATCCCGCGCAGCCGGGCAGCCCGCTCGGGCCGACGTACCGCAGGCGCCCGGCGTCGCGCGCCCGCGCCCCGGTCAGCGCCCAGGCCCAGAAGGTGAGCCCGATGGCGAACGAGGACGGGTAGCCGAGGTTGCCCGTCATCGACATCAGCCCGAGGTAACCGCTCCACCAGGCCCGCTCGGTGCCCCACAGCAGCGTCATCGCCGCCAGCGCGAGCACCGGCGCCCAGGGCCGGGGCGTCAGCACCCGCACGAGACGGCCGAGGCCGCCCAGCAGCACGAGCAGGTTCAGCGGCCCCGCCAGCCGCAGCACCGCCCACCCGTCGAGCCCCGTCAGCCGGGCGAACGCGCCCTGCGCGACGGCGTACGGCGAGTAGTACGCGCTGCCGGCGCCCGGCAGGTCGGCCATCGGATGGCGCGGGCGGAGCAGATCGGCCTTGAGGCGTTCGACGACCGCCGCGTGCTGCCCGGCGTCGCAGCACAACGGCACCCGCCAGTACGCCAGCGTCATCATCAGCCAGAACAGGAAGCCGGCGACCTGATAGGGGGTGGGGCGCCAGCCGCGGCCGCCGCGCAGCGCCGTGGCGCCGCGCACGGTCCGCCGGACGAGGACGCCGGCGCTCACCGGGCTGTCGGGAGAGGGAACATCTCGGGCATTTGCCGTATGTTCCCGGCACCGTCAACATCTTGACCTGGCGTCACCTCATCGAGTGATTCCGGGTGGTGGCGCGCGCGGCCGGCTCAGCGCACCGCCTCCGTCCGGCCCGCGTGCCCCTGAGCCGGTACGGGCACCCGCGCCCGCACCACCGGCTCCAGCAGCAGCGGGATGCCGACCACCGGCAGCAGCCACGCCAGGACGATCAGCCGCTCGCCCCAGATGTTGATGTCCGGATGCGCGGCCTGGGTCAGAAAGCCGGTCGCCGCCGCCGCGACCAGGAACCCGCCGAACACCGGCCGCCGCAGCGCGCCCCACACGCCCGCGCCGAGCGCCGCCGCGAACAGCGGCTGCCACGCCTGCCGGCGCAGCCACTCGCCCCAGAAATTGCCCTGCAACTGCCAGAACTCCGGCCACGGGCGCTCCCGGTCGGGCCGCGCGAAGTGACCGGTGAGCAGGTCCTGGAGGCTGTCGGACTCCGACGGGTAGTGCAGCAGCCGGGCCAGCACCACCGTCCCGAGCGCGGCGCCCAGCCCGATCACGCCGAGTACCGGTACCTCCCGGCCCGGCGGCCGCCCCCGCCACCAGCGCCGTACGACGGTCAGCGCGGCCGCCGCCGCCAGGCACACCCCGAGGAACAGCGCCTGGGAGTGCTTGACCGCGAACAGCGCCGCCAGCGAGCCGCCGACCAGGGCGAGCCCCGCCCGCCGCCCCCGCAGGGCCAGCGCGCAGCCCCACAGCGCCGCCAGCGTCCCTGCCAGCAGCAGCCCCTCGGCCATCGGGCGCATCGCGGTCGTCCCGCACGGCAGCACGTAGTACAGCGCCTGCCCGGTCAGCGCGAGCGGCACCGGCACCGCCAGGGTGCGCAGCACCAGGAAGACGAGGACGCCGCCCGCCGCCGCGATGACCACGCTCGCCGCCCACAGCCCCCACGTCACGCCGAACGCGGTGATGAACGGCACCAGGAACGCCGGGTAGCCGGGCCGCACCTCGAAGATCCGCATGAAGCGCTCCGGCATGAACGGCACGGTGTGCCCGCCGGTCTGCCCCGCCCGCAGCCGCGTCTCCACCGTCCGCCACTCGCGCTCCCGGCAGGTGGCGGTGACCCGCGCGGTGGGATCGGGCCGGTGGAAGCGGACCACGTGCACGCTCTGCGCGCGGCGCGCGAGGGACGCCTTGCCGTCGCAGACGTAGCCGATGGCGGCCTCGGCCGTCTCCCGCTTGTCCTGGCCGCTCAGGCTCAGGGCGTAGGCCAGGTAGTTCTTGGTGTCGGGGGTGTCGCGGCCGGTGACGTTCGCCAGCTGGAGCAGGGCGAAGGCCGCGGCCAGGACCAGCACCCAGGTGCGCGGCCTCACGGCGAGGCCGGCACGTCGCGGTCGGCGGCGGGCACCCGGCGGGCGCGGGGGACCCCCGCGGGGCCGGTCATCGGCTCGCCCAGCATCAGCGTCCGCACCACCCGCTCGGCGGCCCGCCCGTCGTCGTACTCGCAGAACCGCTCGCGGAAGGCGGCCCGCGCCCGGGCCGCCTCCTCGTCGCGCCAGGCCCCGGAGCCGAACAGCAGCGCCAGCTCGCGGTAGGAGCGGGTGACCCGGCCGGGCGCCTCGGCGGTGATGTCGAAGTAGGCGCCCCGGCTCGCCGTGTACGCGCCCCAGTCGTCCGCGTGGACGACGATCGGCCGGTCCAGGTTGGCGTAGTCGAACATCAGGGCGGAATAGTCGGTGACCAGCACGTCCGAGGCGAGCATCACCTCCTCGACGTGCGGCTCGTCCGTCGCGTCGATCACGATGCCGCGCCGGTGCAGCTCCGCCAGGCCGAGGCCGCGCGCCGGGCCGGAGGCGAGGGAGGGGTGCAGCCGCACGATCAGGGTGTGCCCCGCGCCGAGGTCCCGCGCGAACCGGGCCGGGTCCAGCCGCTCGACCAGCCCGCCCCGGCGGTAGTCGCGCCGGGTCGGCGCGTACAGCACCACCGTGTGGCCGTCGGGGACGCCGAGCCGGGCGCGGATCTCGCGGCCGGCGTCCGGGCCGGCGCCCACCAGCACGTCGTTGCGGGGGCTGCCGGTGCGCAGGGACGTGAAGTGACAGGGGTAGGCCCGCTCCCACACCCGCTCGGAGTGCCGGTTGGCGACCAGGCTGTAGTCCCAGCGGTCGGCGCGGCGCAGCATCTGCGGCACGTCGACGCCGAGCCGGGCCCCGGGCCGGTCCAGCAGATCGGCGCCCATGTACTTCAGCGGGGTGCCCTGGTGGGTGTGGATGTGGACGCTGCCGGGGCGCTTGACCAGGGAGCCGGGCCAGTTGACGTTGTTCACGAAGTACGTGGCCCGCTCGGCCACCCGCCGGTAGGAGGCGCTGCCGAGGATCACATGCTCCGTGCCCGGCGGCAGCAGGCCCGTCCGCTCGGCCTGCTCCGCCTGCTCCTCGTCCCGCAGCACCCACACCCCGCGCAGGTGCGGGGCGATCTGGCGGGCCTTGTGGTAGATCGCCGCCGGGTCGCCGAGCACGCCCCGGTGCGAGAAGGCCGAGTACACGGCCAGGTCCGGATCGAGCGGGCGGCGGGCGGCCAGCGCCGACCGGGCGCGGCCCAGCCGCGTGCCCGCCGCCGCGCGCGCCCGCTGCGCCCGCCGCCCCAGCTCGCGCCGCGCCCGCCCCGACTGCCGCCACAGCACGTAGCCCGGGTAACCGCGTTCCAGCACCCGCAGCCCGTCCGGCACCGGGGCGCCCCCGGGCCGGTGCGCGCGGAACATCTCGGCCGTACGGCGGAAGAACTCGGCCTTGTCCGAGGGCGGCAGCCGGTCCGGCTTGGCGAGGATGTCCAGGCAGTGCTCGCCCATCTTGGCGTGCAGATACGGCCGCCACCGGGCCAGCTCCGGGCGGGCGTCCACGTACGCGAAGACCCGCGTGTACTGCTCGTGGATGTCGAAGTGCTTGCGGCTGGTGGTGGACAGGATGTTGCCCTGGCGGCGCTGGCGGTAGTTCAGGCAGATCCGGTCCAGTGTCGCGATCCGCCCGGCGGTGAGCATCACCGGGAACGTCCACGGCGTGTCCTCGTAGTAGCCCGGCGGGAAGGTGAAGCCCTCCCGCTCGACGAAGTCGCGCCGGTAGACCTTGTTCCACACCACCATCAGCAGGTCGAGGATCTCCGGGCGCTCCGCCGCCGTGAACGTGCCGTCCCCGCTGCCGTCCTGCGTCTCGGCGAGGATGTGCGCGAGCACGTTGCGGCGGGTGCCGCCCCACCAGTAGGTGCGGGCGTAGTCGAAGACCAGCACGTCCGGGTCGCCGGTCTCCGCCAGCCGGTCAGCCATGGCGCGCAGGGCGCCCGGCGTCAGGGTGTCGTCGCTGTCCAGGAAGAAGAGGTAGTCGCCGGTGGCGTGCGGCATCCCGGCGTTGCGGGCGCGGCCGAGGCCCACGTTCTCCTCCAGGTGCAGCACGCGCAGGCGGGTGTCGCGGGCCGCGTACTCGTCGAGGATGGCGCCGCAGCCGTCCGGCGAGCAGTCGTTCACGGCGATCACCTCGATGTCCCGGTAGGACTGCCCGAGGACCGAGTCGAGGCACTCGCGCAGAAAGCCCTGCACCTTGAAGCAGGGGAGGATGAGGCTGAAGCGGGGCACTGCGGGTCAGCTCCTTACCAGGGGGGCGGCGGCGGGGGCCGGGACGCGTTCGGCGAGCGGCGTGACGGGCGGGATCGCCTCCGGCGGCTCGCCGAGCAGCACCCGGCGCACCACGCGCTCGGCGGCCCGGCCGTCGTCGAACTCGCAGAACCGCTCCCGGAACGCGGCCCGCAGCGCGGCCGACTCGGCCCCCGCGTAGGAGCCGTCGCGGAAGATCCGCGCCAGCTCCTCGGGGGTACGCGCCACCGGGCCGGGCGGCGCCGCCGTCAGGTCGAAGTAGACGCCCCGCGTCTCGCGGTAGACGTCCCAGTCGCCGGCGTACACGACGATCGGCCGGTCCAGGTTGGCGTAGTCGAACATGATCGACGAGTAGTCGGTGACCAGCGCGTCGGCGGCCAGGCACACGTCCTCGGAGGAACGGTGGGCGGTGACGTCGATGATCCGGCCGCTGCCGCGCGCGCCGCCCCGGTCGTAGAAGTAGTGCGCGCGCAGCAGGACCACGACGTCCTCCCCGGCCGCCTCGCAGAACGCCTCCAGGTCCAGGCCGCCGGTGTCGAACCCGGTCTGGTAGTCCCGGTGCGTCGGCGCGTACAGGACGGCCGTGCTGCCCTCGGGGACGCCCAGCTCGCGGCGGACGCGGGCCACGTCGTCCGCGGTCGCCGTGTAGTACACGTCGTTGCGCGGATAGCCGTACTCCAGGTGCTCGTAGGAGCCCGGGAAGGCGCGCTCCCACACCTGGGTGGAGTGGCGGTTGGCGGACAGGTTGTAGTCCCAGCGGTCCACCCGGCCCAGCAGCTTGGTGAAGCTGCCGCTGGCCGCGGCCACCACCGGGTACGTCGACTGGTCGACGCCCATCGTCTTCAGCGGGGTGCCGTGCTGGGTCTGCAGATGCACGCTGCCGGGCCGCTTGACCACGCCTTCCGCGAAGTTGGCGTTGTTGACCAGGTACGTGGCGCGGGCCAGCACCCGCCAGGAGCGGCGGCTGCCGATCACCGCGTGGTCGACGCCCTCCGGCAGGGTGTGCTCCTGGCCGGGCTCCACCAGGAACACACCGCGCAGCCGCGGGGCGAGTTCGCGCGCCTTGGCGTGCAGCGCGGCCGGGTTGCAGGCGTAGCCGCGGCCCCAGTACGCGCAGTACACGACGAGGTCCGGATCCAGCGGCCGGCACAGATGCCACCGGTACAGCAGGCGGGTGCGCAGCCCGTGCGGGCGCGGCAGCCCCTGGAGCACGCGCGTCGCCGCCCGGTTGGCGCCGCGCAGCGCCCGGAACGCCGCGTACGACCCGGACGCCAGCAGCCGGTGCTGCACGCCCAGCCGCCCGGCGGGAGGCCGGAAACCGGCGGGGCGGTGGCGCCGGTGGAGCGCGCAGGCCCGCCGGAAGAACGCCCGGCGGCCGCCCTCGGGCAGACGCCGCGGATGGGTCGCCGTCTTCAGGATCGCCGCGAAGAGGTGCTCGAACAGCGCGGTGCGGCGCGCGGCGGACAGGTCCAGCCCGGCCACCCGCGTGAGCACCAGGTCCGCCTGGTCGAGCAGGTGGGCGTGGTGCGCGCCCGGCCGGTGCAGCCGGTTGCCCTGCCGGCGCACCAGATGCCGTACGACGACGGAACGCAGCACGCCCATCCGCGCGGCGCCCGCCGCGGCCAGGCCGCCGAAGGCGATGTCGGTGAAGGACCCGCCGGGAAAGCGCAGGTCGCCTTCGGCGAGGAAGGCGCGGCGGTAGGCGGCGCTCCACGCGGGCAGCGGCACGCCGGTCAGCCGCGGCGCGGCGTCGGGGGAGAAGGCCCCGTCCGGCGTCTTCGCCAGCAGCGGCGCGGCGGGGTTGGCCGGTTCGCCCTCCCACCAGGGGACGCGCTCGTGCTCGAAGTACAGCACGTCGACGTCGCCCGTCTCGGCCAGGCGCGCGTCCAGCGCCGCCAGCGCCCCCGGCACCAGTGTGTCGTCGCCGTCGAGGAACAGCAGGTACGCGCCGGTCGCCACCCGCATCCCGGCGTTGCGAGCCCCGGCCAGGCCCGCCGACGGAGGGGAGTGCACGGGGGCCACCCGGGAGTCCCGCTCGGCGCGGACGGCGGCGACGTCCGCCGCCGCGCAGTCCGGCGCGTCGCAGACCGGGATCAGCTGGAAGTCGCCGAAGGACTGGGCGAGGACCGAGTCCAGCGCCTGGGACAGCCGGCCCGCGACCCCATGGGACGGGACGATGATGCTGAAGCGGGGCATTCTGCTCTCTCTGTCGTCGTTCTTCACCAGCCGCGGCCTCAGCCGGCGCGGCGGCGGCCGGGCCGGCCCGCCGGCCGCCGGGTGGACGGCCGGGTCGGAGTGGGCCGCGACGAGCTGCGGGACATGCGGACTCCCGAAGGGACAACGGCGGTCAGAGGCTGTCGGTGACGGTGCGCGGCCCGGCGGGTTGCGGCACGCCGGCGAGCGCCGGGCGCGCCGCCGCCGCGCCCGGGGGCCGGGCGCCGCTCGCCGGGCGGTCCCCGGGGCGGCGGACCGCTCCCGCCGGGCACGCCGCGGCGTACGGCACGGCGTACGACGCGCTCGGCTGCGCGCCCGCCGCCCCCTGGTGCGCGGGGACGATGACACGGAACCGGGGCACGGGGACATCCAGGGGTCGGCGCGGGTGTTCGGCCCGGGAACGGCCGGTGGAGTGACCGGGTTACGGCCCCCTACGGCATACGGGGGAACACGCGAAGGGGCGGGCCGTCACCGGCCCGCCCCCGCCGCGCTCGCGGACGCCCTACTTGACGGCGCCCGCCATCACACCGGACACGAACTGCCGCTGGAACGCGAAGAACACGGCCAGCGGGATCACCATCGAGATGAACGCCCCGGGCGCCAGCACGTCGATGTTGTTGCCGAACTGCCGTACCTGCGTCTGGAGGGCGACCGTGATCGGCTGGCTCCCCGAGTCCGTGAAGATCAGCGCGACCAGCATGTCGTTCCACACCCACAGGAACTGGAAGATGCCCAGGCTCGCGATGGCCGGGCCGCCCAGCGGCATGACCACCCGGGCGAACAGGCGCAGTTCGCCGGCGCCGTCGAGCCGCGCCGCCTCCAGCAGCTCCTTCGGGATCTCCGCGAAGAAGTTCCGCAGCAGGAACACCGCGAACGGCAGTCCGAAACCGACATGGAACAGGATCACGCCGACGATGGAGCCGAACAGGCCGATCTTCCCGAAGAGTTCGGCGATCGGAATGAGCGCCACCTGCACCGGCACCACCAGCAGCCCGACCACACCGAGGAACCACCAGTCGCGGCCCGGGAACTCCATCCACGCGAACGCGTAGCCCGCCAGGGAGCCGATGACGACGACGAGCACGGTCGCCGGAACCGTGATCAGCACGGTGTTGACGAGCGAGTCGGTGATGTCGCCGTTCTCCAGCAGCCGTCCATAGCTCTCGAAGGTGAGCTGGGCGGGCTGGGTGAACACCTCCCACCAGCCGCTCGCCGCCATCTCCTCGGGGGTGCGCAGCGAGGACAGCAGCAGCCCGAACGTCGGCACCAGCCAGAACAGGCCGACGACGAGCAGGAACACGCGCACCAGACCGCCGCTGACGCCCTGCGCCAGCCGCGCGCCCAGCGCCCGCCGCGCCCGGACCGGTTCACTGGGGACGGCCGCCTTCGCGACCGCCTCGGACCGCGCCGTCATCGCCGCACCTCCCGCCTGAGCCTGCGGATGTTGAACCACATCACCGGGATGACGAGCAGCAGCAGGAACACCGCGATGGCACTGGCGATGCCCGGCTGGTCCGCCGCGAAGCCCTTGCGGTACAGCTCCAGGGCGAGCACGTTCGCGTCGTCCTGGGAGGAACCGGGGGCGATGATGAACACCAGGTCGAACACCTTCAGCACGTTGATCATCAAGGTGACGGTGACCACCGCGAGGACCGGGGCGAGCAGCGGCACGGTGACCCTGCGGAAGACCTGCCACTCGCCCGCGCCGTCCACCCGGGCCGCCTCCAGCAGCTCCCGGGGGACGCTCGCCAGCCCGGCCGCGATGAGGACCATCGCGAAGCCCGCCCACATCCACACGTAGGCCCCGATGATCGCCGGGGTGACCAGCGACGGGCCGAGCCAGTCCAGGCCGTTGTACGGCTCCTTGAAGTTGTCGGCGGGCAGCCGCAGCAGCGCCCCGTCGGCCGCGGCGGGCAGGGTGAAGGTGCCGTCGTCCGCGGCCGTCGCCGACGCGACGACCTCGCCGTCCTTGACCGCCTCGATCCGCATCCCGGCGTAACCCAGCTCGGAGGCGTCGACGCCGCCCAGGGTGCCGACGCCCTTGCCGCGGGTGAAGTCCTGCCAGGTCGTGCCGGTGACCTTCCCCGGCTCGGCCTCGGGCACCGCCGCCCGCTCGGCGTCGTCGGGCATCACGTCGGGCGCCACGCCGACCAGCGGCAGCGTGACGGGCTCACCGGCGCGGACGGGCTCCTTGGTGACGAACGCGCCCCCGCCGGCCGCTTCGAGCGGCGACTCGCGGCCCGGGTGCGCCTTCGGGAACGCCGACGACTGCGCGAACGTGTCGTGCACACCGACCCAGACCGCGTTCGCGACGCCCTTGTCCGGGTCCTGGTCGTACACCAGGCGGAAGATGATCCCGGCGGCCAGCATCGAGATCGCCATCGGCATGAAGACGACGAGCTTGAACGCCGTGCCCCAGCGCACCCGTTCGGTCAGCACCGCGAAGATCAGGCCGAGCGCGGTCGAGACCGCCGGTGCGAACACCACCCAGACGATGTTGTTCTTCAGGGCGGTGCGGACGCCGTCGTCGGTGAACAGGGCCCGGTAGTTGTCCACGCCGGCGAAGCCGTCGCCGGACTGGTCGTAGAAACTGCGGACGAGGGAGTACCCGATCGGGTAGACCACGAGCGCGCCGAGCAGCACCAGCGCGGGCAGCAGGAACAGCGCCGCCACCGTCTTGCGGGTACCGGTCACGCTCTTGCGCGACTTGGGGGCGGCAGGGACCGGCGGGGCCCCTGCCGCGCTGGCCGGTGGCATCGCGTCAGCCTCCGTAGGCGGCGGCCGCGTCGGCCTCCAGCTTCCGCTGGGCGCCCGCGACGTCCTTCGGGTTCTTCAGGAAGTCCTGGAGCGCCTTCCACTCGCCCTTGCCGGGCGTGCCGCCGAAAGCCTGCGGGGCCTGGTCGGACATGTCGAAGCGGAAGTCGTCACCGGCCGCGACGAGCGCCTCGGCGATCTTGCGCTGCACCTCGTTCGGGTACGCCGACGCCTTGACGTTCTTGTTCGGGGACAGGTAACCGCCGAGCTTCGCCTGGATCGTCGCCGCGTCCGGCGAGGCCAGGAAGGTCGCCAGAGCCTGCGCCGCCTTGGAGTCCTTCAGGATGACGGCCGCGTCACCGCCGGAGACCACCGGCGCGGTGTCCCCGACGGCCGGGAACGGGAACACCTTCGCGTCCGTGCCGACCTGCGCCTTCGTCTGCCCGATGTTGACCTGCGCGAAGTCGCCCTCGTAGACCATGCCCGCCTTGGGCTGGTCGCCGCCGGTGAAGGTCTGGGTCACCGACGCCGGGAACTCCGTCTGGAGCGCGCCCTTCGCGCCGCCCGCGATGTAGTCCTTCTTGCCCCAGATCTCCGCGAGGGTGGTCAGCGCCTCCTTCACCGAGGGGTCCGTCCACTTGATCTCGTGCCGGGCCAGCTGGTCGTACTTCTCCGGGCCCGCCTGCGAGAGATACACGTTCTCGAACCAGTCGGTGAGGGTCCAGCCGTCGGCGCCGCCGACGGAGAACGGCGTGACACCGGAGTCGTAGACCGTCTGGGCCGTGGTCAGCAACTCGTCCCAGGTCTTGGGCTCGCTCGCGCCCGCGTTCTCGAAGACCCGCGCGTTGTACCAGATCAGCGACTTGTTGGCGGCCTTGTAGTACACCCCGTACTGCTTGCCGCCGACCTTGCCGATGTCCTGCCAGCCCTGCGAGTAGTTCTCGCCGAGCTCCTTGACCGCCGCCGCGCCCAGCGGCTTGGCCCAGCCCTTGTCGACGGCCTGCTTGATGGCGCCGGGCTGCGGCAGCATCGCGACGTCCGGCGGCTGACCGCCCGCGATCTTCGAACCGAGGAAGTTGATGATCGGGTCCTGGGCGGGCACGAAGGTCACCTTCGCGCCCGTGCGCTTCTCGAACTCCGCGAGGACCTTCTTGAAGTTGGCCTGTTCGGCACCGGTCCAGACGGCGGCGACCTCCAGGGTCGCCCCGTCCAGCTTGGGCAGGGAGACGGAGGCGGTCGCCTCCGTCCCGCCGTCGGGACGGTCGCCGTCGTCGCTGCCGCCGTCGTCGCCCCCGCAGGCGGTGAGCGAGAACGCGAGCGCCCCCGCGGCGAGGGCGGTCACGGCTCTGGTGGTCTTCCCGGTGGTCCTGCGTGTCCGGATGGTGCGGCTCGTGCTGCGCATCACTGCCCCGTTCTTCGTTCCTCGTCGAACGTTCTGCGCTCTTCCGTGCGCTCTGTGTACGCCCCGGGGGTTGGGGGCGGCAAGAGCGCATCCGGGGTCGTACGGAAGATCGTGACCCCCTCGTGACCAGGCACGGGCGGGCCACGGCCCGGTGGGCCCCGGCGTCACACCAGGGGGGCCACCGCCGTCGCCGAGACCTCCCGTGCCGCCCGCTCCAGGGCACTGGCGAGTAGCGCCAGATCGGTGGGGCCGTTGCCCAGTTCCCGCACGGGGCGCCGGGCGGGCGGGTCGCCCATGCGGTGCCACTCCAGCGGCACCACGGTGGGGCGCAGGGTCGCCGTCCGCGGGATGCGGCCCGTCACCCGGCCGCCCTGGAACGGCACCACCCGCCCGTCCGGGCGGGCCAGCCGCCCGCGCCCCGGCGCCGGTTCGTCCGGCCCCGGCACGGGGGCGTCCAGCGTGACGCGCAGGGCCGCCCGGCGGGCCGGTTCCGACTGCGCCGTGCGGCCGCCGGGGCCCGCGGCGGCCACCAGGTGCACGCCGAGCCGCTCGCCGTCCCGCGCGACGGCCTCCAGCGCCCGCGTCACCGAGCCGGCCGCGGGCCGTCCCGGCGAGCCGAGCGCGGGCGCGACCAGGGCGTCGAGGTCGTCCACGACCACCACCAGCCGGGGCAGCGGCGGCGGCGCGGCCTCCGCGCGCCGCCGGGCCGCCCCCGGGCGCAGCCGCAGGGTCGTGCTGGGCGGGGCGTCCAGGTCCCCGGCACCGGCGGCCTCGGGGGCGCCCGGCGCCGTGCGCTGCGCGACCATCCGGCCCGACACCTCGCGCCGGGTGTGCCACTCGGTGAACTCCGACCGCCCGAGCAGCTCCGCGCGCCGCTTCAGCTCAGCGCTCAGCGACTGGGCGAACTCCCGCATCCGCACCGGATCGTTGGCGGTGAGATGGGTGGTGACGTGCGGGACGTCCGTACAGACCCGCAGCCCCTCGCCGGGCCCGCCGCCCGCGGCGCCCGCGCTGTCCCGGCCGTCGATCAGGACGATGCCGAGGCGGTCGGGCCGCTCGGCGGAGGCCAGCGAGGCGACCAGGGCCCGCAGCAGCTCCGTACGGCCGCTGCCCGGCGGCCCCTCGATCAGCAGGTGGGGTCCCTCGGCGGCGAGGTCCACGCCGACCGGGCCGCGCGGCCCGGCGCCCAGCACGGCGTGCGCCCGACCGCCGAGCGCCGCCGGGTCGTCGGCCGCGGCGGCCCACCGCGCCATCAGCGACGCCGGGGTGGCGCGGGCCAGCCCGAGTTCGTCCAGGAGCCGCGCGGACTGGGGCAGCGGCGCGGAGACGCGCGCCTGCCGCGCGCGTCCGGCGCCGTCGGCGCCGTCCGGCCGCAGCGGCGCCAGCGCCCGCGCGAACCGCTCGGCCCAGGCCGGGGAGACGGCGTCGACGGTGGCGACGGTGCCGTGGCCGACCGGGCCGGCCGGGGCGCCGCCCGCGCGCGCGACGCGCAGCAGCCGCAGGGCCGTTGCCACGTCGCCGCTGAGCAGCGCCACCGCCCCGCACTCCCGGAACACCGGCGAGACCGCGCAGGCGGCTTCGTACGTCTCCGCCACCGGGGACGCCGGGGAGGCGGCGGCGGTCTCGGCGAGGCACACCAGGTGGATGCCGGCCCGCGGGCCCTCCAGCGCCAGCCGCGCCAGCGCGTCGCGCACGTCGGCTCCTGAGGGGTCCCCGTCCACGACGACCACCGTGTACGGGCCGGGGAAGGGGGCGGGGGCGCCGGCCGCGTGGGGGCGCCCGGGGGTGGTGAGGGTTCCGCTGGTCCAGGCGGTCGGGTCGGCCCCGCCGGTCGCGCCGGGGACGCCGGCCGCCTGGGAGCGCGCGGGGGTGGTGAGGGTTCCGCTGGTCCAGGCGGTCGCGTCCGCTCCGGCGGTCGCGCCGGTGTCGCCGGGTCGGCCGCCGGTCGGGCCGGGCGCGGGGGGTCCGCTGGGCCCTCGGGTCCAGATCGCGGGGCCGGCCCCCTCGGTGACGCCGGGACCGGGGGGCCCTTCGTCCGCGCGGACCCACGCGGGGCGCCGGGCGGGGGCCCGGTCCCGATCGGTGGGGGCGGCGGGGGCGGTGGGCCCCTCGGCCGCCCGGACGGGGCCGCCGGGGGCGGCCACGGCGCCGCCCGGACCGCCGGTGCCGCCGGTCCCGAAGGGGCCGCCGTGGGAGGCGGCGGTCGGCTGGGCCGGGATGACGGGTGCCGCCGCGGGGTCCGGCGCGGACGCCGGTGCCGGTGCGGAGTCGGCGCCGCTTCCGGGCCGTCCCGGGTCGGTGAGGTGGTCCTCCAGACGCCGCAGCAGTTCCTGGGCGCGGGCCGCGGCCTGCTCGCGGTCGTGCGCGAGCAGCAGCCGGCAGTCCTGGCCGTGGCCCGGGCGCACATGCGGCAGCCAGCCCAGCCAGGACCACTCCGCGGTGCGCTCCTCCAGGGGACGGGCCCGGTCCGCGCTGATCAGGACGATCTCCAGCACGTCGGGGGAGTGCAGCGCGGCGAGCTGGGCCAGCACCGCGCGCGCCAGCCCGGTGAGCCGCGCCCGGGGGCCGGCGAGCCCCAGGGACCCGACCTCGCGCAGCCCGGCGGTCACCGGCACGGCGGGCAGTAGCCCCGAGCCGTCGGGCGCCGCCCGGTCGGCCGTGCCGAGCCGCACGGCGAGCGCCTCGGGATGCCCCGGCCCGCGCTCCCACAGCCGCGGCCCCGGCGCCAGCGCCGTCAGCAGCAGCGCGGCCGGGTCCGGCCAGGTCTCCGGCGCCGGGGCGCCGGCCGCCGAGGCCACCGCCGTCCCGGCCGGTCCCTCGCCGTACGGCTCCCGCCCGGTGCCGCCGGCGTCGCCGCGCCCCCCGGCCAGGCGGCGCGCCCAGGCCGCGAGACCGCCGCGCCGCCGTACGCCCGGCGGCACCTCGGTTCCGCGCAGCGGTGTGCCCTTGCGCGTGGTGCCGTCCGCCTCCGGACCCGCGGCGGACGCGCCGGGGGAGCTGGGGCCGGAACGCCCCGCGCGCGGGCCGCCGGGGCCGGGGACCACGGGACGCGCGGCCGCGTACGCCGCCTCGTCCGCCGTACCGGGGCCGGGGGCCGGACGCGGCGGGCGCGCCGCCGGGTCCGTGTCGGCGCGCTCGATCCTCGGTGCCCCGGCCTGGCCGGGGACGTACGGCTGCGGCTGCCCGGCCGGTCCGTAGGCGTGGCCGGTGCGCCCGGCGGGACCGCCCAGGCCCCCGGCGGGACCGCCCAGGCCCCCGGCGGGGCCCTCCGGGCCGCCGGCGGGGGTGCCCGGCCCGTCGGCCGCGCGCGCGTGGGCGGCCTCGCCGCCGGGGGACGCCCCGCCGGATCCGCCGTACGCACCGCCGCCGGGGCCGTCCGCCTCCCGGGAAAGCCGCACATGGCCCTCCCCGTCCGGCGTCGTCCCGACCCGCGCCCCGGTGCCCCGCGCCCCCGGGACCAGCCGCAGCGCCGACTCCCCGATCCGCAGCAGCGCACCCGGCGCGAACCGGACCGGGCGGTCGCCCACGCGGGCGCCGTCCAGGGCCGTGCCGTTGGTGGAGCCCAGGTCGGCGACGGTGACGCGGCCGTCGGCGGTGACGGTCACCGCGCAGTGCATCCGGGAGACGTCGGGGTCGTCGAGCGGGACGTCGGCGTCGGCGGAGCGGCCGATGTGGATCTGGCCGCCGTGCAGCAGATGGACGCCGCCCGCGTCGGGGCCGGCGACGACATGGAGCTGGGCGGGGGCGTCGGGCGCCTCGGGATGGGGCTCGGGATCGCCCGGGGCGCCCACGTGGAGCACGGCCCCGTCGATCAGCGGGGGCTCGCCCAGCGTGCAGCGCTGCGCGTCCAGCCGCCGCGCGCCGGCGTACAGCACGGGGGCACCGGAGCCGTCGCCGCCCGGGACCGCCGAGGCCAGCGCCGACGCGACCGCGGCCAGGGCCGTGCCGGCGGGCGCCGTCACCAGCACGTCGCAGCTCGCGGCGCTGCCCCGCGCCGATGGGGACGGGCCCAGCGGGTCTACGACGGTCAGCCGGATCTGCATCGCCGTCAGCGGTCCCTTCTGCGCGGGCGCCCGTGTACCGGGGGACGAAGCCACCTGACGCGGTCCCCCACCGCGGACTTCCCCCACCGCCACACGAGCACGTCGGCCAGTACTGGAGGCATCCTCGCACCTGCCGCCGACAACGTGCCCGCATCCCGCCGCCCAATGATCTTGATTGGTCGGCTCTGCCCGCAAAAATGCCCGGTGAGTAGCGCGGAGATGATCGAACGGCGGCCGTTTGACATCGGTCACGTCCGGGTGCGGCAACCAATGGACCGGGTGGGGCGTCTTTCGAGGACGCGCGGGACCGGACGGCGCACGAGGCGGACCGGACAGGAGAAGGGGAGGACCGGGCGGGACGAGAAGAGGACGGCCCGGTGCCGGGGGCGCGGCACTACAGTGGTCGGAACATCCCGTGGCACCCCAGCGCGACGGACGGCACGATGGAGCACGGTGTACGGGCCAGCCAAGCAAGCAGCAGGGAGCGCATGACGTGCGGCCGGTAGGCAGCAAGTACCTCCTCGAGGAGCCGCTCGGTCGCGGCGCCACGGGGACCGTCTGGCGGGCCCGCCAGAGGGAGACCGCGGGCGCCGAGGCGGCCGTACCCGGACAGCCCGGCGAGACGGTCGCGATCAAGGTCCTCAAGGAGGAGCTGGCGAACGACGCCGACGTCGTGATGCGCTTCCTGCGGGAGCGGTCCGTGCTGCTCCGGCTGACCCACCCCAACATCGTCCGGGTCCGCGACCTGGTCGTCGAGGGCGACCTGCTGGCGCTGGTCATGGACCTCGTCGACGGCCCCGACCTCCACCGCCACCTGCGCGAGAACGGCCCCTTCACCCCGGTGGCCGCCGCGCTGCTCACCGCGCAGATCGCCGACGCGCTCGCCGCCAGCCACGCCGACGGCGTCGTCCACCGCGACCTGAAGCCGGCCAACGTGCTGCTGAAGCAGGACGGCGACCGGCTGTACCCGATGCTGACCGACTTCGGCATCGCGCGCCTCGCCGACTCGCCCGGCCTCACCCGCACCCACGAGTTCGTCGGCACGCCCGCCTACGTCGCGCCGGAGTCCGCCGAGGGGCGCCCGCAGACCTCCGCCGTCGACGTCTACGGCGCCGGCATCCTCCTGTACGAGCTGGTCACCGGCCGTCCGCCGTTCTCCGGCAGCACCGCCCTGGAAGTCCTGCACCAGCACCTGAGCGCCGAGCCGCGCCGCCCCTCCACGGTCCCGGACCCGCTGTGGACGGTCATCGAGCGCTGCCTGCGCAAGAACCCCGGCGAGCGCCCCGGCGCCGAGAACCTCGCGCGCGCCCTGCGCGTCGTCGCCGAGGGCATCGGCGTCCACGCGAACTCCGCCCAGATCGCCGCCGCCGAGAACGCGGGCGCGCTGCTGGCGCCCGACCCGGCGCCCGCGCCCGTGCCCGGCACGCCCGGCGCCCCGGGCGACGCCGACCCGACCCAGGTCCTGCCGCAGAACCCCGACGGCGTCTACGACCCGAACGCCGCCACCAGCGTCCTGCCGCACACCGGCGGCCCCGGGGGTGACGCCGACCCCACCGCCGTCCTGCCGCAGCGCGGCGCGGCCGACCCGACGGCCGTCATGCCGCCGGTGCCCCCCGGGCAGCCGGGACAGGGCGGGCAGCCCGGGCAGCCGGACGACCCGCACCCCTGGCAGAACCAGCTCCGCGCCGCCCGCGACCGCAACGAGCAGACCCAGGTCCAGTACCTCGACCCCGGCCAGGACCCGCTGCGGCGCCGCCCCCAGCGCCAGGTCGCCCGACCGCAGCAGCCGCCGCCGGGCCCGGCGCAGCAACCGCCCGCGCAGGGCTACGGCCGGCCGCAGCAGCACCAGCCGCAGCGGTACGCGACACCGCAGCCGCCGCAGCCGCCGCAGCCCCAGCGGCCGCCGCAGCCGCAGCCGCAGCGGTACGCCCCGCCGCCCGCGCCGGAGCCCCGGCGGCCCGCGCGGGAGCCCCGCCCGCCGCGGCAGCGCAGCGCCAACCCGATGCGCGTCCCCGGCCTCGGCTGCCTGAAGGGGTGCCTGTTCACCCTGGTCATCCTGTTCGTGGCCGGCTGGCTGGTCTGGGAGCTGAGCCCGCTCCAGGAGTGGATCGGCACCGGCAAGTCCTACTGGCAGCAGATCAGCGACTGGGTTGGTGACGTGACCGGCTGGATCCAGGACCTGGGCGGCAGCGGCGACGGCGGCGGCACCACCGGCTGACCCCTCCGGCCCGGCCTGGCCCGGCCCGTCCCGCCTCCGCCCGCTCCGGTTCCGGCCTGCCCCGCCCGGCCGGTCCCCGCCCGCCCCGGACGTCCACCGCACCCCGCCCTCACCTGCGAGCTTGGTGATTTGTCGACATCCCACGGGTGATTTCCGCCTCCGCGGTGAAGGCCGGCTCCCCGGACGCGTAGTTTTGTCGGCAACACGCGTCGGTAGGAGCAGACTTGGCACGGAAGATCGGCAGCCGGTACACCGCCCACCAGATCCTCGGGCGGGGCAGCGCCGGCACGGTGTGGCTGGGCGAGGGGCCGGAGGGCCCCGTGGCCATCAAGCTGCTGCGCGAGGACCTCGCCTCCGACCAGGAGCTCGTCGGACGCTTCGTGCAGGAGCGCACGGCCCTGCTGGGCCTGGAACACCCCCACGTCGTCTCCGTGCGCGACCTGGTCGTCGACGGCAACGACCTCGCCCTCGTCATGGACCTGGTCCGCGGCACGGACCTGCGCACCCGCCTGGACCGGGAGCGGCGCCTGCCGCCCGCGGCCGCGGTGGCGATCGCCGCCGACGTCGCCGACGGGCTGGCCGCCGCGCACGCCGCCGGGGTCGTGCACCGGGACGTCAAGCCGGAGAACATCCTGCTGGACATGCGGGGCCCGCTCGGCCCCGGCGGCTCGCACCCCGCGCTGCTGACCGACTTCGGGGTGGCCAAGCTCATCGACACCCCGCGCCGCACCCGCGCCACCAAGATCATCGGCACGCCGGACTACCTGGCCCCGGAGATCGTCGAGGGGCTCCCGCCGCGCGCCTCGGTCGACATCTACGCCCTGGCCACGGTCCTCTACGAGCTGCTCGCGGGCTTCACCCCGTTCGGCGGCGGCCACCCGGGTGCCGTACTGCGCCGCCACGTCACCGAGACGGTCGTCCCCCTCCCCGGCATCCCGGACGAGCTGTGGCAGCTGATCGTGCAGTGCCTGGCCAAGGCCCCGGCCTCCCGGCTGCGGGCCTCGGAGCTGGGCGCGCGGCTGCGCGAGCTGCTGCCGATGCTGGCCGGCATGCCACCGCTCGACGTGGACGAGCCCGGCACGGACACCGTGGACGAGGACCCGGGGGAACCGCCCGTGCCGCCCGCCGGGCCCCCGCCCGCCGCCGGCGAGCCGGTGCCCCGCCGGGGCGCCGTGCCGCTGGTGCCGGGGGCGAAACCCGCCGACGCCAACCGGGACACCCACACCTCCATGCGCGTCCCGGGCCCCGACGAACTGGCCGGCGGCGCCCGCGGCACCGCCCGCGCCCCCCGCACGGCCGGTGCCCCCCGGCCGGGCTCCGCCCGCAACCGGGCCGCCGCGCGCCGCCGCCGGGCGGCGCTGGGCGCGGGCGCCCTGGTGCTGATGGCGGCGATCGGGATCGGCACCTGGGCGGCCACGGGCGGCGACGACGCGGGCCCGCGAGACACCGGGGACTCCGCCCCGGCGTCCCCGTGAGGCGACGGGCCCGCGGCGGGTGCCGCCCCCGCGCCGCCCCGCCGTGAGCCCGGTCACCCGGCGCCCGCCGCCCGGCGGAGCCGTTACGCTGGATGCGTGGCAGTCGTCGATGTATCCGAAGAGCTCAAGTCCCTCTCCTCGACCATGGAGTCGATCGAGGCCGTTCTGGACCTCGACAAGATGAGGGCAGACATCGCCGTGCTCGAGGAGCAGGCGGCCGCGCCGTCCCTGTGGGACGACCCGGACGAGGCGCAGAAGATCACCAGCAGGCTCTCCCATCTCCAGGCCGAGGTCCGCAAGGCGGAGGCCCTGCGCGGCCGGATCGACGATCTCGCCGTGCTCTTCGAGATGGCCGAGGAGGAGAACGACTCGGACACCCGCGCCGAGGCCGAGGCGGAACTCACCGCGGTCCGCAAGGCGCTGGACGAGATGGAGGTCCGCACGCTCCTCAGCGGCGAGTACGACGCCCGTGAGGCGCTGGTCAACATCCGCGCCGAGGCCGGTGGCGTCGACGCCGCCGACTTCGCCGAGAAGCTCCAGCGCATGTACCTGCGCTGGGCCGAGCAGCGCGGCTACAAGACCGAGATCTACGAGACGTCGTACGCGGAAGAGGCCGGCATCAAGTCGACCACCTTCGCCGTGCAGGCGCCGTACGCCTACGGCACCCTCTCCGTCGAGCAGGGCACGCACCGGCTGGTGCGCATCTCGCCGTTCGACAACCAGGGCCGCCGCCAGACCTCCTTCGCCGGCGTCGAGGTCCTGCCCGTCGTCGAGCAGTCCGACCACGTCGAGATCGACGAGTCCGAGCTGCGGATCGACGTCTACCGGTCCTCCGGACCCGGCGGACAGGGCGTGAACACCACCGACTCCGCGGTCCGCATCACGCACCTCCCCACGGGCATCGTCGTCTCGTGCCAGAACGAGCGCTCGCAGATCCAGAACCGGGCCACGGCGATGAACGTCCTCCAGGCCAAGCTGCTGGAGCGGCGCCGCCAGGAGGAACAGGCCAAGATGGACGCCCTCAAGGGCGACGGCGGCAACTCCTGGGGCAACCAGATGCGTTCGTACGTGCTGCACCCGTACCAGATGGTCAAGGACCTGCGCACCGAGCACGAAGTGGGCAACCCGGAGGCCGTGTTCAACGGCGAGATCGACGGCTTCCTGGAGGCCGGAATTCGCTGGCGCAAGCGGCAGGAGAAGTAAGCTCGGCGCATACAGCGTTTTGTCGACAAGGCAACTGCCGCCTTTCGGGCGGCAGTTGCCTTTTCTGTACCGTGATGTCGGGGTTCTACATCACACTCACATGACGACCTCTCCGGCATTCGCCGCTTACGCGGACATCCTGTGCGCAATGGCCTTGACGTTGCTTTGAAAAATCGGAATGGTGAGGCGCGGCATGCGTATGTATCGGGCGCATGTGAACCGGGGGGCTTCGCTACAGCTACCTCCGTCGATCACGGCCCCGAACGCCGCCTCATTGACGATGAGCTACTGGGGGTAGCAACCATATGACCAAGAAGACGCGGATCCGTGTCGCTCGGATCGCGGCCGGCGCCGTGATCGCGGCCGGTGCCTCGCTGACCGCCGCGGGTGCCGCTTCGGCGCTCGAGATCGGCGTGAGCGTCGGCGCAGGGGACGACGGCCTGGGCGCCGACGTCAACATCGGCCTCGGCGACGAGCCGGATGACCCGCCCACCTCGATCCCGTCGACCCCGTCGACCCAGGAGCCCCCGACCCAGGAGCCTCCCACGCAGGAGCCTCCGACCCAGGAGCCCCCGACGCAGGAGCCTCCGACCCAGGAGCCTCCCACGCAGGAGCCCCCGACGCAGGAGCCTCCCACCGAGGAGCCCCCGACCGAGGAGCCTCCCACCGAGCAGCCTCCGTCCGAGGACCCCGGTGACGGCGAAGACGACCACGACAACGGCGGTGGCGGAGTCGGCGGTGTCGGTGACAACACCGACACCGACGGTGGCTCCAACCCCTCCACTCAGGAGCAGGGCTCCTCGGCCCTGACCGACACCGGCGCGGAGGCGGTCCCGGCCGCCAACGCCAAGGGCGGCGGCAAGGAGCTCGCCGAGACCGGTGCCGCGGAGACCACGTTCCTGCTGGTCGGCGCCGCCACGATGATCGCCGGCGGTATCGGCTTCCGGCTGCTGCCGCGCCTGGTGGCCGGCCGCGGCGGCGCCACCGCCTAACGGTAGTCACCCGCGCGCGCACCGTACGCGCGGCATAGGCCAAGAGGCCCGGAACGCATCCAGCGCTCCGGGCCTCAGCCGTCTCCGGGGCTGCCTCAGGCGGTCTGGTGGGCCAGCAGCGCCACCGCCGCGACCAGCACCGCGAGGAGCGCCACCAGTGTCATCGGGTTCAGTCCCGCGAAGAAGTTCTCCTGCTGCATCCGCTCGCGGTTCGCCCGGCACACCGGGCACCGGCCCTCGCTCACGGGCGCCGCGCAGTTCGCGCACACCAGCCGGTCGTACGTCATGCGCTCGCCCTCCTCGCACCGGTTCCACGTACACAACGCCCGCGCCGCCGCGAACGTTCCCTTTCCACTGTGCCAGGTTCCGCGGGGCACTGCGCGCGTTCCCCCCGGGGCGGAGCGGGGGCGGGGGCGCGGGCCGGACAAAACACGCAACCCTTGCGCAACCCCGACCGGTGACTGCGGTCCCTACCCCGGTTCGCGTATGGTCACGCTCATCTACCCCCGGCGACCCGTGGTGCATCCGTGATCCGATTCGACAACGTCTCCAAGGTCTACCCCAAGCAGAACCGACCCGCTCTCCGGGATGTCTCCCTGGAGGTCGAGAAGGGCGAGTTCGTCTTCCTCGTGGGGTCCTCCGGCTCCGGCAAGTCCACCTTCCTGCGGCTGATCCTCCGCGAGGAGCGGGCCAGCCACGGGCAGGTGCACGTCCTGGGCAAGGACCTCGCGCGCCTCTCCAACTGGAAGGTGCCGCAGATGCGCCGCCAGCTGGGGACCGTGTTCCAGGACTTCCGGCTGCTGCCGAACAAGACCGTCGGCGAGAACGTCGCCTTCGCCCAGGAGGTCATCGGCAAGTCGCGCGGCGAGATCCGCAAGTCCGTGCCCCAGGTGCTCGACCTCGTCGGCCTCGGCGGCAAGGAGGACCGGATGCCCGGCGAGCTCTCCGGCGGTGAGCAGCAGCGCGTGGCGATCGCCCGGGCCTTCGTCAACCGGCCCAAGCTGCTGATCGCCGACGAGCCGACGGGCAACCTCGACCCGCAGACCTCCGTCGGCATCATGAAACTGCTCGACCGGATCAATCGCACCGGTACGACCGTGGTGATGGCGACCCACGACCAGAACATCGTGGACCAGATGCGCAAGCGCGTCATCGAGCTGGAGAAGGGCCGCCTCGTCCGCGACCAGGCCCGCGGCGTCTACGGCTACCAGCACTGATCCCCCGTCCACGGAAAGGCACGAAAAAGACGCCATGCGCGCGCAGTTCGTTTTCCAGGAGATTGGTGTCGGTCTCCGCCGCAATCTGACGATGACCTTCGCGGTCATCGTCTCCGTCGGCCTGTCCCTGGCCCTGTTCGGCGGTTCGCTGCTGATGAGCGATCAGGTCAACCAGATGAAGGGCTACTGGTACGACAAGGTCAACGTCTCGATCTTCCTCTGCAACAAGAGCGACGCCGAGTCCGACCCGAACTGCGCCAAGGGCGCCGTCACCACCGAGCAGAAGCAGCAGATCAAGGCCGACCTGGGCAAGATGTCGGTCGTCGACGAGGTGCTGTACGAGTCGCAGGACGAGGCGTACAAGCACTACAAGGAGCAGTTCGGCGACTCCCCGCTGGCCAGTTCGCTCACCCCCGACCAGATGCAGGAGTCGTACCGCATCAAGCTGAAGGACCCGGAGAAGTACCAGGTCATCGCGACCGCCTTCAACGGCCGCGCGGGCGTGCAGTCGGTGCAGGACCAGAAGGGCATCCTGGACAACCTCTTCAAGCTCCTCGGGTACCTCAACTGGGCGGCGCGCGGCGTGATGCTGGTCATGCTGGTCGTGGCGCTGCTGCTGATCGTCAACACGGTGCGCGTCTCCGCCTTCAGCCGCCGCCGCGAGACCGGCATCATGCGCCTGGTCGGCGCCTCCGGCTTCTACATCCAGGCGCCGTTCATCATGGAGGCCGCGGTCGCCGGGCTGGTCGGCGGCACCATCGCCTGCTCCTTCCTCGTGCTCGGGCAGTACTTCGTCATCGACAACGGCATGGCCCTGTCCGAGAAGCTGCCGCTGATCAACTTCGTCGGCTGGGACGCCGTTCTCACCAAGCTGCCGCTCATCCTCGCGGCGAGCTTCCTGATGCCCGCGCTGGCCGCGTTCTTCGCGCTGCGCAAGTATCTGAAGGTATGACAGATCGCGCGAGGGGCCGTGCGGGCAACCGTCCGTACGGCCCTTTTCGTTGTCCTAGACTCACCGGCATGTCAGGTCGCGACCCGTTCCACCGGCCCCGCCGCCTCCGCCACGGGGCCGCCCTGACCTTGGTGTTCGCCAGCGTCCTCGTCGCCGGGGCGGCCACCGGCTCGCTCCCCGGGACGGACCGGGAGGACCCGAAGGCCGCGGCGGACGGGGCCCGCTCGGCCGCGCCGGCCGGAGGCCGCCAGGACGTGGCCCGGGCGGCGGCCGAGGCGCTGGCCGACGGCAAGTCCCCCGTGGAGGCCGCCGAGCGGGCCGTCAGCCGCAGCGGCGACCGCTGGGCCGCCGTCTACTCACGGGGCGAGTACGAGGAGCTGGAGGACGCCCTCGACGGCCGCTACACCGGGGTCGGCCTGCGGGTGCGGCGCGAGCGCGACGGCCGGATCGAGGTGACCCGGGTGCGCGCCGGGTCGCCCGCCGACACCGCCGGGATCCGCGCGGGCGACCGGCTGCGCGGCATCGACGGCACGCCGGTCGACGGCCGTCCCGTCACCGAGGTCGTCTCCCTGCTGCGCGGCGACGCCACCGGCGAGAGCGCCGGCACCACCGTCCGGCTCGGCCTCCAGCGCGGCCCGCGCGAGTGGAGCCTCACCCTGCACCGGGCCCGCCTGTCGACGGACTCCGTCACGGTGCGCGAGCTGCCCGGCGGGGCCACCGTCGTCAAGGTCACCGCGTTCACCCGGGGCACCGGCGAGAAGGTCCGCACCGCCGTACGGCGGGCCCCGGCCGGCGAGGGGATCGTGCTCGACCTGCGCGGCAACTCCGGGGGACTGGTCGGCGAGGCCGTCACGGCCGCCTCCGCCTTCCTCGACGGCGGCCTGGTCGCCACCTACGACGTCGACGGCGAGCAGCGGGTGCTGCACGCCGAGCCCGGCGGGGACACCGCCAGGCCGCTGGTCGCGCTCGTCGACGGCGGCACGATGAGCGCGGCCGAACTGCTCACCGGCGCCCTGAAGGACCGCGGCCGGGCGGTCGTCGTGGGCTCCCGCACCTTCGGCAAGGGCTCGGTGCAGATGCCGAGGCGGCTGCCCGGCGGCTCGGTCGCCGAGCTGACCGTCGGCCACTACCGCACCCCCTCCGGCCGCGGCGTCGACGGCACGGGCATCACACCCGACCTGGAGGTCGACCCCGACGCCCCGGCCGCGCTCCAGCGGGCGCGGACGGTCCTCCGCGGCCTGGGACAGGAACCGCCGCCCGCGTAAATCGGCTTCCCGCCAGACCCCTGGGTGGTGCGAAAATGGTCGGCACTATGGCTAAGGAAAAAGGGCGCAAGCTGATCGCGCAGAACAAGAAGGCGCGGCACGACTACCACATCCTCGACACCTACGAGGCCGGGCTCGTCCTCACCGGGACCGAGGTGAAGTCGCTGCGCCAGGGGCGGGCGTCGCTGGCCGACGGCTTCGTGCAGCTGGACGGGCACGAGGCGTGGCTGCACAACGTGCACGTGCCGGAGTACAGCCAGGGCACCTGGACCAACCACAGCGCCCGCCGCAAGCGGAAGCTGCTGCTGCACCGCGTGGAGATCGACAAGCTGGAGTCGAAGTCCCAGGAGACGGGGCACACCATCGTGCCGCTCGCCCTGTACTTCAAGGACGGCCGCGCCAAGGTCGAGATCGCGCTGGCGCGCGGCAAGAAGGAGTACGACAAGCGGCAGACCCTGCGGGAGAAGCAGGACCGGCGGGAGGCCGAGCGGGCGATGTCGGCGATCCGGCGGCGGCAGCGGGCGTGACCCGCCTCACCCCGGGCACCCGGGAATGGCGGGCGGCCGGGACGCGTTGGACCCGGCGCCCGGCGGGGTGACCGCCGGGGAATACGGTGGCATCGACGGGCGTTGGTCCCGTAGGATGACAACCGCACCTCACGGTGGGTGCGCACCTTGAGAAATCAACATGGGGATGATCGGTTTCGACAGCGGCTGTCGAAGCAGGGGAAGCGTGTCGAGGAAGCGGCCATGATCTCGTAAACCACAGGCCGAAAAAAATAATCGCCAACACCAAGCGCGATTCCTCCCAGCAGGCCTTCGCCCTCGCTGCCTGATCTCAGGTAGCAGAGCGAGCCTCCTACTAAGGGAGTGTCAGCCCGGGGCTGTTCCCGACCCGGATCCTGGCATCAGCTAGGGAACTAAACCTCGATCCCGGTCACGGGGTGAAGAGGGAAACCACACAGTGACTGAGCCCGTCGGAGACTTGTCCGCGTGATCTCCGGGGCCGAGAAAAGCGAAGCGGACTGCACACGGAGAAGCCCTGGTTCCGCACCGTTGGACGCGGGTTCGATTCCCGCCATCTCCACCATCTCCATGAAGGGCCCGGTGATCCGCGATCACCGGGCCCTTTGGTGTGCGGCCACACAGCCGGTCCCCCGCCCTGTGGCGGCCGGCCCCATATCCGGCGGGGGCTCCCGCCCCTACCGTCCCTGGCCATGACACACACCAGAGCCGCACGTTCCGTCACCGCCCTGGCGACCCTGCTGGCCGCCCTGCTCACCCTCCTCGCCGCCCCCGGCCGGGCCTCGGCCGCCTCCCTCCAGGAGGTGACCGGCTTCGGCACCAACCCCGGCGCGCTGAGGATGTTCCGGTACGTCCCCGACGGGCTCCCGGCGGGCCGGCCGGTCGTCCTCGCGCTGCACGGCTGCACCCAGAACGCCGCCGGATACGGCACCGGCAGCGGCTGGCCGGAGCTCGCCGACCGCTGGGGGTTCTCCGTCGTCCTGCCTCAGCAGCAGAGCGCCAACAACCTCTCCTCCTGCCTGAACTGGTTCCAGACCGGCGACATACAGCGCGGCCAGGGCGAGGCCGCGTCCCTCGCGCAGATGGTGGACCGGCAGCTCGCCGACACCGGCGCGGACCCGTCCCGGGTGTACGTCACCGGGCTGTCGGCCGGCGGCGGCATGACCGCCGTGATGATGGCGGCGTACCCGGAGAAGTTCGCCGCCGGCGGGATCGTCGCCGGACTGCCCTACGGCTGCGCGCAGGCCGCCGGATCGCCGTACGTGTGCATGTACGTCGGCGCCACGCAGACGCCGCGGCAGTGGGGGGACCGGGTGCGGGCCGCCCGGCCCGGCTACGGCGGACCCTGGCCGGCCCTGACCGTGCTGCACGGGAGCGCGGACTACACGGTCCGGCCCGCCAACATGACCGGCCTGGTCGAGCAGTGGACCGACGTGCACGGCGCCGATCGCACCGCCGACACCAGCGACACGGTCGCCGGGTACCCGCACCAGATCTTCCGGGACCCGTCCGGGAGGGCGGTCGTGGAGACGTACGCCATCACGGGGATGGGACACGGCCAGCCCGTCGCCCCGGGCACCGGCGGCGAGAGGTGCGGGACGGCCGGGGCGTACGCGCTGGACGTCGGCTTGTGCGCGGCCTACCGGCTCGGCCGGGCCTGGGGGCTCGGCTGACCCGGCGTCCGGTGCGGCCCCCCGCCGGGCGGTGCCGTGGTCGCGCCCCGCGTCAGCCGGGGCGGCAGCAGCGTGACGCCCGGCACCGGCTCGCCCGCCAGGTGCCGCACCAGCAGCTCCACCGCCCGCCCGCCCCGTGCGGCGGACGGCACGGTGACCGAGGTGACCGGGAGGCGGCCCGCACCGGCGGGCGGGTCCGGGCACAGCGCGACCACGGACACGTCGGCGGGCACCCGCAGGCCGAGGTGGTCGAAGGCGCCGACGAGCAGTTCCACGAGCCGCTCGCCGCGGACGACCACGGCGGTCGGCGCGGGCCGCGCGCGCAGCAGCCGCCCGGCGGTGAGCCGGGCGGCGTCCGGCGCCGCCGCACAGGAGTACGCCGAGCAGGCCAGCCCCGCGCGGGCGGCGGCGGCCGCCACGCCCCGGGCCGCCCGCCCGGCCGGCCCCCGCGACGGCGGCCCGACCAGCGCCACCGCCCGGTGCCCGAGTCCCGCCAGATGGTCGACGCACAGCGCGCCCGCCGCCTCGACGTCGACGTCCACGCAGGTCAGTCCGTCCGGTTCGGCGGGCACACCGATCAGTACGCAGGGCCGGTCCAGCGCGCGCAGCAGCGGCAGCCGGGGATCGCGGGCCCGTACGTCCGTCACGATCAGCGCGTCCGCCAGGGCCGCGTCCGCCGCGTGCCGCAGCCCGTCCGTCCCGTCCGCGTCCCCCTCCCGGCTGACCAGCAGCACGTCCCGGCCGTGCGCGCGGGCCGCGGTGACCGCGGACGCCACGCACTCCATCACCGCCGGCACCCGGACGTCGGCGGACGAGGAGAGCACCAGCGCGACCACGTTCGTCCGGCCGCCCGCCACCGGCCGGGCCTCCCCGCGGGGCCGGTAGCCCAGCTCGCGCATCGCCGCCTCGACCCGGCGGCGGGTCGCCGCGGAGATCGGGCGCTTGCCGCTGAGCGCGTAGGAGACGGTGCTGGGCGACACCCCGGCGCGCCGCGCCACGTCCGTGATCCTGACCATCAGGACGGCTCCGGCCCGTGCGCCCGCCCTCGTGCCGTCGGCATGGTCGGCTCCTCCCGGGGCGGACGCGGGGACGGCTCCGGCGCCGGTCGTCGAAGCCCCGCGACGGGAAGGTAGGGACGGAGGGGGCTCGCGTCAATGGTTCGCGCGGGAACCGCGAACAGACGACAGGCCCTGGCGCAGCCCCCTCGTGGCAGCGCGGGGCCGGGACCACCGGAAGCGCCGGCCGCGCCGAGCGTTCCCGCTCGGTGCGGCCGGCGTGAGCTTGCCGGATGCCGGCCCTGGGGTCCGCCTACTTCAGGTAGCCGCCCTTGAAGCCGCTCTGGTCGGCCCACACGCGCTGACGGCCGTCCCAGGCGATGCCCTTCCACTCGCCCTGCCAGATCGTCTCGGCGGTGGCGTTGTTCGCCGGGTCCGCGGAGATCCACTTGCTGACGATGCCGTGGCGGAACTCGACGAACGGGACGCGGTTGCGGTGCGAGGCGTACCCGCTGTAGACCTTGACGACCCGCGACTTGGTCGTGCGGTAGTTGACACCGATCTTCACGGTCGTGACCGTCACACCGAGGATCTTGTCGGAGACCTGGTACCAGGCGTTCCAGTCGTAGTACCGCGCCGTCGGGTCGGCGAGCTCCTCGTCGGTCGAGGGAGCGGACTCGACCTGGTCGATACCGGTCGTCGCCTCCAGGACGACGTCGCCGTTCTCGCTGGTCTTCGTCAGCTCGGTCTCGTAGGACTCCTCGTTGATGGAGTCGACGTCCGTGACGTCCGAGAGGAAGTCCCCGAGCTCCTGACCGCGCTGGGGGTCGTTCAGGTAGGTGATGAACTGCTCCTGCTCGCCCTCGGAGAGCGCCTGGAACTCGTCCAGCGTCTGCTGGGCGTCCGCGTCACCCAGCTCCACCTGCTCCACGAGGTAGGCCTCGTACGACGCCGGGGTGGAGCCGACCGCCTCCTCCGCGGACGCCGTCGCCGGCATGGCCGCCATGGTGATGGCCGCCGCCGTCACGGCGGCCATTCCGACGAGCCTTCTGCGGGTCATCTTCGCGGTCTTGCGCATGTCTACTGCCTCCGTTACGTGGATGAGAAACACGAAGCGAAATGAAGCAGCAGGGAAAGCACGCACGGTGCACATGGGTGGCATTACTTTTCAGTAATGCCTGGCCCCCCCTGCGTGCGGTTTCGCCTTTCCCCTTTCGGCGTTCCCGCACAGTCATGATCTTTCCATGAGAGACGGCTTGATGTGAACACGTACTCTCTTTATTTGAGGTTGACTTGAGCTTGCCCGCCGAGTTATTTGAGGTTGGCTTGAGCTTTCCGTCGAGGCGTCCGATAAATGAAAACGGATAGGTTCGAAATCGGTCGCCGAACACGCGAGACGCCCGGCCGGGGAACCCCGGCCGGGCGTCTCGCGTGCTCTTCTCTGGGTGCGGTGCCGGCGTCAGAACGTCAGCGACCAGCCGGTGAGGGTGCCGGTGGCG
>NZ_JBFAWY010000003.1:107044-245846 GCF_040680575.1 Streptomyces sp. NPDC052020 | reverse complement strand
GCGCCTTCGGAGGTGTCCTGGGCGCGGAGCTTCCACGTGCCGACCATGGGCGAGGCGCCGGCGTCGACCGTGTAGAGCTTCCGGAGGGTGCCGCCGGTCTCGGTCTCGGACGTCGACTTGAGGGGGTAGGTCTTGCCGTCCGGGGCGACCAGGCTGAGCTCCAGGTCACCGAGCCACTCGTGGGTGGCGTCCACGTACACCCGGAGTGTCCGCGGGGCGTTGCCGGTGATCCCGCTGACGGTGATCGGCGAGTCCGCGGTGCCCGGGTCGGGGACGGTGTGCGCGGTCTGGTTCTCGTACGCGGTGGGGAGCGTCAGCGACCAGCCGGTGAGGGTGCCGGTGGCGCCTTCGGAGGTGTCCTGGGCGCGGAGCTTCCACGTGCCGACCATGGGCGAGGCGCCGGCGTCGACCGTGTAGAGCTTCCGGAGGGTGCCGCCGGCCTCGGTCTCGGACGCCGACTTGAGGGGGTAGGTCTTGCCGTCCGGGGCGACCAGGCTGAGCTCCAGGTCACCGAGCCACTCGTGGGTGGCCGCCACGTACACCGGAAGCGCCTTCGGGGCGTTGCCGGTGAACCCGCCGCCGACGGTGATCGGCGACTCCACGACACCGGCGTCGGGGATGGCGTGGCCGGCCTGGTTCTCGTGCGAGGGGAACGTCAACGACCAGGAGTCGAGGGTGCCTTCGGCGCCCGCGGACTTGTCCTGCACCAGGAGCCTCCACGTGCCCTCGGCCGGGGACGCGCCGGCGTCGACCGTGTAGGTCTTGCCCAGGGTGCCGCCGGTCTCGGTCTCGGACGTCGGCTTGAGGGCGTACGTCTTGCCGTTCGGGTCGACCAGGTCGATCTGCACCTCGGCGAGCCATTCGTGCGTGAGGGCCACGCCGACCTGGAGCGCCCCGGGAGCGTTGCCGGGGATCCCGCTCACCTTGATCGGCGACTCCACGGTGCCGGGGTCCGGAACGGCGTAGTCCGTGTCGTTGACGATCGTGGACGGACGGGGCTTGGCGGCCGGCTCGGGCTCGGGCTGCGTCGCGCCGACGGCTTGGGCGAGGTTGATGCGGGGGGTGGTGGTTCCGGCTTCGTCGGTGATGGGGGTGCCGGTGGTGGCGAGGAGGGAGGTGAGGCTGGTGATGTTTTCGGTGGGGTAGGTCTGGCGGAGGGTGGCGAGGGCGCCGGTGACGTGGGGAGCGGCCATGGAGGTGCCGCTTTTCGCGTCGTAGCCGCTCAGGACGGAGGAGACGATGCCGGTGCCGGGGGCGAGGAGGTCGAGGAGGGGGCCGTGGTTGGAGAAGGAGGAGATTTCGTCGTCGTCGGTGGTGGAGCCGATGGTGAGGGCGGAGGGGACGCAGGCGGGGGCGTTGACGGCGGTGGGAAGGCCGTTGTTGCCCGCGGCGACGACGGTGGCGACGCCTGCTTCGAGGAGTTTGTCGATGGCGGTTTTGCGGGCGTCTTTGGTGCAGGCGGATGTGTAGCTGGCTGATCCGAGGCTGAGGTTGGCGGCGATGACGGGGGTGCCGGCCTGTCGGAGTTGCCAGATTTTTTCGAGGGCTGCGATCTGGGCGCTGGTGAAGCTGCGGATGCAGGGGTTGGTGCCGTTGGTGCAGTACTTGGTGGAGTCGAGTTTGCTGAAGACCTGGATGGCGATGATGTCGGCTTCGGGGGCGACGCCGGTGGCGGGGGCGCCGTTGAGGCCGGTGCCGTTGCCGGCGGCGATGCCGGCGACGTGGGTGCCGTGGTCGCAGCCGTCGAGGGTGGCGCAGGCTCCGGTGGCGGAGTTGGCGGCGCCGGTGCCTTCTTGCTGGGGGGTGCCGTTGGGGCAGAGGCTGGTGGCGCCGTAGGCGGTGTCGATGGGGGAGTAGCAGGCTTCGGTGACGACGCGGCCCTTGAGGAAGGGGTGGTTGGTGGCGACGCCGGTGTCGATGATGGCGATGGTGCTGCCCTTGCCGGTCTTGCCGGCCTTGATGGCGTGGTCGGCGCCGATGACGGGGATGCTCTCGTCGAGGGTGGGGGCGGCGGGGACGTCTTCGGTGACGCTGATGACGCCGTCCTGGGCGGCGAGTTCGTCCAGTCCGGCGCGGTCGACTCTGAGGGTGACGATGGGCAGGGTCTGGAAGGTCTGGAGGGTGCGGCCGGTGCTGGCGGCGCTGGAGAGGTCGTCGCGGGTTTCGGTGACGACGTTGACGCGGATGGTGTCCCCGCCGGCGGTGGCGTCGTAGAGGGGCGGGTCGACCGGGTCGGTTTCCGTCGCGGTCGCCGCGGGGTCGTTCTCGGCGGTGGTCGTGGTGGCGGCGTGGGCGGGGATCGCGCCGAGGGCCGCGGTCAGCACGGTGGCGACGACCGTCGTCCATATCCGTATGGGTCTTTTCATGTCTCTCTCGGAAGGTGAGCGGGCATGACGGAGCATGCGGGGAAATAAAACGGGAAACGGCGAAACGGCGAAACGTGTCTGCCCGCGGGCATCACGCACTCGGCGTATTCCGTCGGAAGCCGTAGGGGAAAGCGGCGGCGATGCCGGCCGCAGCGGCGATGAGAGACGGGTCCGCTGATCGACGCACACATTAGGCGGCCGCGATCACACCCGCAAGACCCTCATGAACGGAACAGGTAATTCCGATTCTTGCGCCCGGTTGCGGCGGCAAAAGCGGCCAGCGCTCACTCGCGGCCCCGGAAGCGACCTCTCATCTCGCCGCCCCTCGGCGTGAGAGCAACGTTCCCTTCCGGTCACCCACCGCCACAGGGCCGAAACGCGCCCTCCCTAGCTTCGGAATCCAGTCGAGCTCCGGAGCACCGTGGAGGCGTCATGACAGCCCCGAGCACAGCGCCCGCATCCCCGGCCAGGGGTGGCCGCTGGATCCAGCACTGGGACCCCGAGGACGAGACGTTCTGGAAGGAGACGGGGGAGAAGGTCGCCCGGCGCAACCTGCTCTTCTCCGTGCTGTCCGAGCACATCGGGTTCTCGGTGTGGACCCTGTGGTCCGTCCTGGTGCTCTTCATGGGCCCGGAGTACGGGCTGACCCCGGCCGACAAGTTCCTGCTCACCTCGATGGTCACGCTGGTCGGCGCGGTCGTGCGGGTGCCCTACACCTTCGCCATCGCCGTCTTCGGCGGCCGGAACTGGACGGTGATCTCGGCCGCGCTCCTCCTCGTGCCCACCGTCGCGGCCTTCACGGTGATGGAACCCGGCACCTCCTTCTCCACCTTCCTCCTCGTCGGCCTCCTCGCGGGCATCGGCGGCGGCAACTTCGCCTCCTCCATGACCAACATCAACGCCTTCTTCCCGCTCCGGAAGAAGGGCTGGGCCCTCGGTTTGAACGCCGGCGGCGGCAACATCGGCGTGCCCGTCATCCAGCTCGCCGCCCTCGCGATCATCGGGGCGGGCGGCGGCCCGCGCGTGCTGCTCGGTATCTACATCCCGCTCGTCGTCGTCGCCGCGGCCCTCGCCTGGCTCCGCATGGACAACATCGCGTCCGTCAAGAACGACACCGGGGCCGCCAAGGACGCCGCGCGGGACGCCCACACCTGGATCATGGCGTTCATCTACGTCGGCACGTTCGGCTCGTTCATCGGCTACAGCTTCGCCTTCGGGCAGGTCCTCCAGAACCAGTTCGGCCGTACGCCCCTGGAGGCCGCCTACGTCACCTTCATCGGCCCGCTGCTCGGCTCGCTGATCCGGCCGCTGGGCGGCTCGCTCGCCGACCGGTACGGCGGGGCCCGGATCACGCTGTGGAACTTCGTCGCCATGGCCGTGGCCACCGCGGTCCTCGTCGCCGCCGCCATGCGGGAGTCGCTCGGGCTGTTCACCGTCGCGTTCGTGGTGCTGTTCGTGCTCAGCGGGCTCGGCAACGGCTCCACGTTCAAGATGATCCCGGGCATCTTCCAGCGCAAAGCCCTCGCCCAGGGCCTCACGGGAGAGGACGCGGCCCGCTACGGACGCCGGCTCTCCGGTGCCTCCATGGGCCTGATCGGGGCGGTCGGCGCGCTCGGCGGCGTGGGCATCAACCTCGCCTTCCGGCAGTCGTTCCTCTCCTACGGCTCCGGCACCGGCGCCTTCGTCGCCTTCCTCGTCTTCTACGCCGCCTGCTTCGCCGTGACCTGGGCCGTATACCTTCGCCGCCCGGCCGCCAAGGGCGGCGCCACCCCGGCCGGGACCGCGGGGAAGCCGGAGTTGAGCTACGCCGAAGTGTGACGTAACACGGGGGACATGGATCCGATCCGAGCCTGTCACGAGCCGTTGACAGGCTCGTGCGACACCTGAGCGTGGATGAGCGAAGCGGGACGAGAGCCATGGACGACGAACAGCAGCGACCCGACCACGGCCCCCTGGCCGGCTTCACCGTAGGGGTGACCGCCGCCCGCCGGGCCGACGAACTGGGGGCCCTCCTCCAGCGGCGCGGAGCCGCAGTCCTGCACGCCCCCGCCCTGCGGATCGTGCCCCTCGCCGACGACAGCGAACTCCTCGCGGCGACCAAGCAGCTCATCGACCAGGCGCCCGACGTCGTCGTGGCCACCACCGCGATCGGGTTCCGGGGCTGGGTCGAGGCCGCCGACGGCTGGGGGCTGGGCGAGGCCCTGCTGGACCGGCTGCGGTCCGTGGAACTGCTGGCGCGCGGCCCCAAGGTCAAGGGCGCGGTGCGGGCCGCCGGGCTGACCGAGGAGTGGTCGCCGTCGTCCGAGTCCATGGCCGAGGTGCTCGACCGGCTGCTGGAGGAGGGCGTCGACGGCCGCCGGATCGCCCTCCAGCTGCACGGCGAGCCGCTGCCCGGGTTCGTGGAGGCGCTGCGGGCGGGCGGCGCCGAGGTCGTCGGGGTGCCGGTCTACCGGTGGCTGCCGCCGGAGGACCTCGGCCCCGTCGACCGGCTGCTCGACGCCGCCGTCTCCCGTGGCGTGGACGCCCTGACCTTCACCAGCGCGCCCGCCGCCGCGTCCCTGCTGAACCGCGCCGAGGAGCGCGGCCTGCTGCCCGCGCTGCTCACCGCCCTCGACCACGACGTCCTGCCGGCCTGCGTCGGCCCGGTCACCGCGGTGCCGCTCCAGGCGCGCGGCGTGGACACCGTCCAGCCCGAACGGTTCCGCCTCGGCCCCCTCGTCCAGCTGCTGTGCCAGGAACTCCCGGCCCGCGCGCGGGCGTTGCCCATCGCCGGGCACCGGCTGGAGATCCGCGGGCACGCCGCGCTGGTCGACGGCGAGCTCAGGCCCGTACCCCCGGCCGGGATGGCGCTGCTGCGGGCCCTGTCCCGGCGGCCCGGCTGGGTCGTGCCCCGCGCGGAGCTGCTGCGCGCGCTGCCGGGCGCCGGGCGCGACGAGCACGCGGTGGAGACGGCGATGGCCCGGCTGCGCACGGCCCTCGGGGCACCCAAGCTGATCCAGACCGTCGTCAAGCGCGGCTACCGGCTGGCGCTGGACCCGGCCGCCGACGCCAAGTACGCCGACGCCTGAGGCGGACCGCCCGCCGCGCGAGAGGGGTTACGGGCCCGGGAGCGGGCAGGCACTGTAGAGGGAGCGGTTCGGTTCCCCGGCTCCCGCTGCCCTTCCTTGCCGGCTCCTCACCGGGGTGACCTTAGGCGGTGACAGGCACATGGCACTGGGTTCGGCCACGGCCCCGTACGAGCTGCGGTTCGGCACCGGGCGGATCTGCCTGGACCTCCTCGCCACCGCCCACCCCGCCGAACGGCTCGACTCCACCGCGGTCCTGCGCGCCTGGATCACCGGCTCCGGACTGGTCCCGCCCGGCACCTGCCTGGCCCACGCGGACGCCTCCTGGCCGGCCGCCTTCCGCGAACTGCGCGCACAGCTCGGCCCGTTGCTGCGCGGCCGGGCCGCCCCCGGCACCGAGCCCTGCGACCGCGCCCTGGCCCGCGTGAACGACCTGGCCCGCTGCGCGCCCCCGGCCCCCCGCGCGGTCCGCGGCGACGACGGCACGCTGATACGGCAGCTGGCGCAGCCGCCCGACCGGGAGGCGCTGCTCGGCGCGATCGCCCGGGACGCCGTGGACCTGCTCACCGACCCCGTGGCACGGGCGTGCCTGCGGCAGTGCGAGGGCGACAACTGCCCCATCGTCTACCTGGACACCTCCCGGGGACGCCGCAGGCGCTGGTGCTCCAGCGAGGTCTGCGGCAACCGCGAACGCGTCGCCCGCCACCGCCGCCGCGTCGCCCTCGCCCGCGCCTAGAGCCGCCCTCGCCCGCGTCTTTGAACGCGCCCTCCCCGGCGCGGCACGACGGCGGCGCACGGCGGCCGGGACCCCGCCGGCCGGTCCCGCGCGCGCCGCCTGCGACGCCCCGCCCCCGGCGGGAAGCGGCCCGTCGGGGGCCACGCGTAGCCTCCACGGCCCCCCTTCGCGTACGGTTGACGGCTGCCCAGCACGTCAGAAGGGGGCCCGGTGGCCGCACAGGCGCAACAGGAATCGGCGGTCGACTCGGTACCGGACGGCCACGACTCCGTCCGCGAGCGAGAGATCCGTATCGAACAGGAACACCTGGACCGGGTGTACCACCGCCTCGAGGAGAAGATCCACGAGGCCGAGTTCCTGATGAACGACGCGGCCCGGCGCGGCCAGGTCGGCACACCCGGCGCGCTCGCCGAACGCGACGCCCAGGTCTTCCGCGCGGGCATCCACCTCAACCGCCTGCACAACGAGTACGAGGACTTCCTCTTCGGCCGTATCGACCTGCTGCGCGGCAAGGACGGCAAGAAGGGCCCCGACGGCGCGTACACCGCCGTGGAACCGGCCGAGGGGGCCGTGCGCGAGGACGGCACGGCCGACATCGCCGAGACCCTCCACATCGGCCGCATGGGCGTCCTGGACGAGGACTACTCCCCGCTGGTCATCGACTGGCGGGCCCCCGCCGCCGCGCCCTTCTACCGCTCCACCCCCGTCGACCCCGGGCGGGTGGTGCGCCGCCGCGTCATCCGCTCCAAGGGGCGGCGGGTCCTCGGCGTCGAGGACGACCTGATGCGCCCCGAGCTGACGGCGCGCCTGGACGGCCGCGAGCTGGCCGTCATCGGCGACGGCGCGCTGATGGCCGCCCTCGGCCGGTCCCGCGGCCACACCATGCGGGACATCGTCGCCTCCATCCAGGCCGAGCAGGACCTGGTCATCCGCGCCCCCGCCGCCTCCGTGACGTACGTCGAGGGCGGCCCCGGCACCGGCAAGACCGCCGTCGCCCTGCACCGCGCGGCCTACCTGCTCTACCAGGACCGGCGCCGTTACGCGGGCGGCATCCTGATCGTCTCCCCGACCCCGCTCCTGGTCGCCTACACCGAGGGCGTGCTGCCCTCCCTCGGCGAGGAGGGCCAGGTCGCCATCCGCGCCATGGGCGCCCTGGTCGACGGGGTGGAGGCGACGCTGTACGACTCCCCGTCCGCGGCCCGGGTCAAGGGCTCCTCCCGCATGCTGAAGGTGCTGCGCAAGGCCGCGCGCGGAGCCCTGGAGCACAACGGTTCGCCGGACCGGCTGCGCGTCGTCGCCTTCGGCCGCCGGATCGAACTGGAGGCCGAGGAGCTGGCGGAGATCCGCCGCACCGCGCTCGGCGGCACCGCCCCGGTGAACCTGCTGCGCCCCCGCGCCCGCAAGCTGCTGCTGGACGCGCTGTGGGCCAAGTCCGGCGCCGCCGCCCGCCACACCGACCCCGAGCTCGCCGCCGAGCTGCGCTCCTCCTTCGACGAGGACGTCACCGGGGAGGACGCCTTCATCGCGTTCCTGGACGCCTGGTGGCCCGAGCTGACCCCACGGGGAGTGCTGGCGGCCATGGCGGACGACAAGCGGCTGGGCCGCTGGTCCCGGCGGGTCCTCAACCCCGGCGAGGTGCGCAAGGTCGCCCGCTCGCTCCAGCGGGACGGGTACTCCGTGCACGACATCGCGCTGCTGGACGAGCTCCAGGCGATCCTCGGCGCCCCCGCCCGCCCCCGCCGCAAGCGCGAGATCGACCCGCTCGACCAGCTCACCGGCCTGGAGGAGCTGATGCCGGCGCGCGAGGAGACCCAGCGGGAGCGGGCCGAGCGGCTGGCGCAGGAGCGCGTCGAGTACGCGCACGTCATCGTCGACGAGGCCCAGGACCTCACGCCGATGCAGTGGCGGATGGTGGGCCGGCGCGGCCGGCACGCCACCTGGACGATCGTCGGCGACCCGGCCCAGTCCTCCTGGTCCGACCCCGACGAGGCCGCCGCGGCCCGCGACGAGGCCGTCGGCAGCCGCCCGCCCGGCTCCCACCACCGCCCTTCCAGGGCGGGCGCTTCGGGCCTGCCCTCCCGCGGCCGCCGCTTCCGCCTCACCGTGAACTACCGCAACCCCGCCGAGATCGCCGACCTGGCCTCCCGGGTGCTCGCCCTCGCCATGCCCGGCTCCGAACCGCCGTCCGCGGTGCGCTCCACCGGTGTGGAGCCCCGCTTCACGGTCGCGGGCGACTCGCTCGCGCGGACCGTCCGCGAGGAGGCCGCGCGGCTGCTGGAGCGCGTCGACGGCACGGTCGGCGTCGTCGTGGCCATGAACCGCCGCGAGGAGGCCCGGCGCTGGCTGGCGGGGCTCGGGGACCGGGTGGTGGCGCTCGGCAGCCTGGAGGCCAAGGGCCTGGAGTACGACGCGACGCTCGTCGTCTCCCCGGCCGAGATCGCCGACGAGTCGCCGGCCGGCCTGCGGGTGCTCTACGTCGCCCTGACCCGCGCCACCCAGCAGCTCACGGTCGTCTCGGGACAGCGGGACGAGCCCGACGAGGCCGGGGTGCCGGACCTGCTGCGGGACTGAGATCCGGCGGGGTCGCCCGGGAGGGAATGGCTTACCGGATCCGTTTGTTAGCCTGGATGTGACACCGGCCCGATCCAAGCCCCCGGGCCCAACCTTCGTCGCTACGAGCGACCACTTGCCGCGAGGCGAGCATGGCGGGTCGGTGTCGCTTACGTGAGAGAGGCCCACGTCACCGCGTGTGACGTGGGTCTCTTTCTTTGTCTCCTTGATTCTCGTATGGTGGAAGTCACTTTCCGAAAACGGCACCCTGGCCGAACGGCACGCGAACAAAACGTTCGCAATCCGGGGCGGCTACCACGTACTGCGGGGTAGGTGCGACGATCGGACGGCACAACTTCGCGACACGGTGAAAGCAGAGGAAGTCGGCCATGGCAACGGCGCCCAGCGTCTCCTACTCGATGACCATCCGGCTGGAGGTGCCCGCGAGCGGAACCGCCGTCTCGCAGCTCACCACCGCCGTGGAGTCCTCCGGAGGCTCGGTGACCGGCCTCGACGTCACCGCGTCCGGGCACGAGAAGCTCCGGATCGACGTCACGATCGCGGCCACCTCCACCGCGCACGCCGACGAGATCGTGGAGCAGCTCCGCGGCATCGAGGGCGTCACGCTGGGCAAGGTCTCCGACCGTACGTTCCTGATGCACCTCGGCGGCAAGATCGAGATGGCGTCGAAGCACCCCATCCGCAACCGTGACGACCTGTCCATGGTCTACACGCCGGGTGTGGCCCGCGTCTGCATGGCGATCGCCGAGAACCCCGAGGACGCCCGCCGCCTGACCATCAAGCGCAACTCCGTCGCCGTCGTCACGGACGGCTCCGCGGTGCTGGGCCTGGGCAACATCGGCCCGAAGGCCGCCCTGCCGGTCATGGAGGGCAAGGCGGCCCTGTTCAAGCGGTTCGCCGGGATCGACGCCTGGCCGATCTGCCTGGACACCCAGGACACCGACGCCATCGTCGAGATCGTCAAGGCGATCGCCCCGGGCTTCGCCGGCATCAACCTGGAGGACATCTCCGCGCCGCGCTGCTTCGAGATCGAGGCCCGCCTGCGCGAGGCCCTCGACATCCCGGTCTTCCACGACGACCAGCACGGCACCGCCATCGTCGTCCTCGCCGCCCTGACCAACGCCCTGCGCGTCGTCGACAAGGGCATCGACAGCGTCCGGGTGGTCATGTCCGGCGCCGGCGCCGCCGGTACGGCCATCCTGAAGCTGCTGCTGGCCGCGGGCGTGAAGAACGCCGTCGTGGCCGACATCCACGGCGTGGTGCACGCCGGCCGCGAGGACCTCGTCGACGCCGCCCCGCAGTCGGCGCTGCGCTGGATCGCCGACAACACCAACCCCGAGGGCCTGACGGGCACGCTGAAGGAGGCCGTGCGCGGCGCCGACGTGTTCATCGGCGTCTCGGCCCCCAACGTCCTCGACGGCGACGACGTGGCCGCCATGGCCGACGGCGCCGTGGTGTTCGCGCTCGCGAACCCCGACCCCGAGGTCGACCCGGCAATCGCCCGCCAGACCGCGGCGGTTGTCGCCACCGGCCGCTCCGACTTCCCCAACCAGATCAACAACGTGCTGGTGTTCCCGGGTGTCTTCCGCGGTCTGCTGGACGCCCAGTCCCGCACGGTCAACACCGAGATGATGCTGGCCGCCGCGAAGGCGCTGGCGGACGTGGTGACCGAGGACGAGCTGAACCCGAACTACATCATCCCCAGCGTCTTCAACGACAAGGTCGCGGGGGCCGTCGCGGGCGCCGTGCGCCAGGCGGCCAAGGCCGTGGGAGCGACGGCCTCGTAGGATCACGGACACGGGCCCCCACCGCGACCGCCCGGTGCTGTGAGCATCGCCACGGGGGCCCGTGGTACCGGCGCGTCGCGGAACGCGGAGCCCCGGGCCGCCCTCTAAGGTGTCGGCCAGGCTCCGGCCCGCTCTTCGTGTGACTCCCAAGAGTGTTCTCACGACTCCTGCGGGTGCCGGATTGGCTTTCCCGCCGCAGGTAGAGGCAGGATGCCTCCCTGGGCGCGAGGGTCTGACGTCGGACCCGGGTCCGGGGACTCACCGGGGACCCTGGCAGCATCGGCTTCGCCGTGCCCGACATGCGGCCCAGCCGCGTGGCACGCCTCAACGGCAAGAAACATACGGGAGTAACAACATGAACCGCAGTGAGCTGGTGGCCGCGCTGGCCGACCGCGCCGAGGTGACCCGCAAGGACGCCGACGCGGTGCTGGCCGCGTTCGCCGACGTCGTCGGCGACATCGTCGCCAAGGGCGACGAGAAGGTCACCATTCCCGGCTTCCTCACCTTCGAGCGCACCCACCGTGCCGCTCGCACCGCTCGCAACCCGCAGACCGGTGAGCCGATCCAGATCCCGGCCGGCTACAGCGTGAAGGTCTCCGCGGGCTCCAAGCTCAAGGAAGCCGCCAAGGGCAAGTGACCTTGCCGTCCGTACGCCACGGGACGGCGTACGGGCACCAGGGACGCCGACGGGGCGGTCACCCTCCAGGGGGTGGCCGCCCCGTCCTTCTGCTCTCCAGGGGCCGTGGGCGGCCCCGTACGGTCCCACAGGGCCCTTGTGCGGCGCCGTACGGCCCCCGCGGGCACGGGGGCGCGCACGGTCCTCGCGGCCGGTGAACGCCGCGCGAGGACCGCGCGCCCGGCCCGTCAGCCGAGCGCCTTGCCCGGCAGTTCCACCTTCGCCCCGAGCTCCACGAGCTTGTCCATGAAGTTCTCGTAGCCGCGGTTGATGAGCTCGATGCCGTGCACCCGGGAGGTGCCCTGGGCGGCGAGGGCGGCGATGAGGTAGGAGAAACCGCCGCGCAGGTCCGGGATGACCAGGTCGGCGCCCTCCAGCCTGGTCGGGCCCGACACGACGGCGGAGTGCAGGAAGTTGCGCTGGCCGAAGCGGCAGTGGGAGCCGCCGAGGCACTCGCGGTAGAGCTGGATGTGGGCGCCCATCTGGTTCAGCGCGGAGGTGAAGCCGAGGCGGGACTCGTAGACCGTCTCGTGGATGATCGACAGCCCCGTGGCCTGCGTGAGCGCCACCACCAGCGGCTGCTGCCAGTCGGTCTGGAAGCCGGGGTGCACGTCCGTCTCCAGGGCGATGGACTTCAGCTGCCCGCCCGGGTGCCAGAAGCGGATGCCCTCGTCGTCGATCTCGAAGGCGCCGCCCACCTTCCGGTAGGTGTTCAGGAACGTCATCATCGAGCGCTGCTGGGCGCCGCGGACGTAGATGTTCCCCTCGGTCGCCAGGGCCGCGGAGGCCCAGGAGGCGGCCTCCAGGCGGTCCGGCAGGGCCCGGTGGGCGTAGCCGCCGAGCTTGTCCACACCGGTGATGCGGATCGTGCGGTCGGTGTCCATCGCGATGATCGCGCCCATTTTCTGCAACACGCAGATCAGGTCCTCGATCTCCGGCTCGACGGCCGCGTTGGACAGCTCCGTGACGCCCTCGGCGAGTACGGCCGTCAGCAGCACCTGCTCGGTCGCTCCGACGGACGGGTAGGGCAGCCGGATCTTGGTGCCGCGCAGCCGCTGCGGGGCCTCCAGGTACTGGCCGTCCGCCCGCTTCTCGATCTTCGCGCCGAACTGGCGCAGCACGTCGAAGTGGAAGTCGATGGGCCGGCCGCCGATGTCGCAGCCGCCCAGGCCGGGGATGAACGCGTGCCCGAGACGGTGCAGCAGCGGGCCGCAGAACAGGATCGGGATGCGGCTCGATCCCGCGTGGGCGTCGATGTCGGCGACGTTCGCGCTCTCCACGCGGGTCGGGTCGAGGACCAGCTCGCCCGGCTCCTCGCCCGGACGGACCGTCACCCCGTGCAGCTGGAGCAGCCCGCGGACGACCCGCACGTCGCGGATGTCCGGGACGTTGCGCAGTCTGCTCGGCGCACTGCCCAGCAGGGCGGCGACCATGGCCTTCGGCACGAGGTTCTTCGCACCGCGGACCCGGATCTCGCCCTCCAGCGGGGTTCCGCCGTGGACAAGCAGTACGTCATCAGAGCCGTTGACGGTCATGAATCTCGCGTTCCGTGGAGTGGGGCAGGGGCACAGGAGGGAAAGGGTAATCGCCTTCGGGACCCCTGCCGTAAGCCCGCCGACCCCCGCACCGCGTCATGACTGTGCCACAACACGAACCGTTCCCCCGTGGGCACATGGGGTCACGGACGCGGGCGCGCGAGCGGGGGCGCGCCGACCCGCTCCGAGCTGCCTTCACTCCCCTGCCCCCGATTGCCTCCCCACGGACGGGGAAGATGCGGGATCATGTCTGCCATGACCGAGGTGTCCTCGCTCACAGGGCGGTTGCTCGTGGCCACGCCCGCCCTGGCGGACCCGAACTTCGACCGTGCGGTGGTGCTCCTTCTCGACCACGACGAGGAGGGCTCCCTCGGCGTCGTCCTCAACCGCCCGACGCCGGTCGGCGTGGGCGACATCCTGGAGGGCTGGGCGGACCTCGCCGGCGAACCCGGCGTCGTCTTCCAGGGCGGCCCGGTCTCCCTCGACTCCGCCCTCGGCGTCGCCGTGGTCCCCGGCGGCGACAGCGGGGAGGCCGCCCCGCTGGGCTGGCGCCGGGTGCACGGCGCGATCGGCCTGGTGGACCTGGAGGCCCCGCCCGAGCTGCTGGCCTCGGCGGTCGGATCGCTGCGGATCTTCGCCGGGTACGCCGGCTGGGGCCCCGGCCAGCTGGAGGACGAACTGGTGGAGGGCGCCTGGTACGTCGTGGAGTCGGAGCCCGGCGACGTGTCCTCCCCGGCGCCCGAGCGGCTGTGGCGCGAGGTCCTGCGCCGCCAGCGCAGCGAACTGGCGATGGTGGCGACGTACCCGGACGACCCATCGCTCAACTGATCCGTGTGACCTTCAGTACCCTGGCTTTCATGAGCACTCTCGAGCCCGAGCGCGGGACAGGTACGGGGACCCTCGTAGAGCCGACGCCGCAGACCTCCCATGGCGACGGCGATCACGAGCGCTTCGCCCACTACGTCCAGAAGGACAAGATCATGGCGAGCGCCCTCGACGGCACCCCCGTCGTGGCGCTGTGCGGCAAGGTCTGGGTACCGGGCCGCGATCCCAAGAAGTACCCCGTGTGCCCCATGTGCAAGGAGATCTACGACTCCATGGGCGCCGGCGGGGACGAGGGCAAGGGCGGCGACAAGAAGTAGGCGACACGAGGCGGCTCCCCCCCCCCCCGCCTGCGGCCGGTGAGGCCCCCGAGCGCGCCCCGACGCGCTCAGGGGGCCTTTGTGCTGTCGGTGTGGGGTCCGGGCACCGCGCGGAGCGCGCCGGGCGGGTCACAGAGTGGTAGAGACCTCTTGTCGTCATGTTCATGGAGTCCTTAGCCTCCGGAGTGTTGTGCAGAGCAAAACTGTCATTGCACATGCTGCAACGCTCGGAGGAACGCTCGATGAAGCTCCCCGCAAGACGCTCCACCGCCCGTCCCGCGATACGCCCCGCCGCCCGGCTGGCCGCGCTGCTGGCCGCCGTCCTGACCGCCACCGCCGCCTGCGCCCCCCAGACCTCCGGCGGCTCCTCCTCCGGCAAGGACGAGAAGACCGGCACCCTGCGGGTCTGGCTCTTCCAGGAGGTCAACAACCGGCCCAAGGAACGGGTCGTCGACACGGTTCTGGCCGACTTCGAGAAGGCCCACGAGGGCACCGACGTCACCGTCGAGTACATCCCCGTCGAGACCCGCGCCCAGCGCATCAAGGCCGCCTTCAACGACCCCGCGAGCGCTCCCGACGTCATCGAGTACGGCAACACCGACACCGCCGGCTACGTCAAGGACGGCGGCCTGGCGGACGTCACCGAGGAGTTCGGCACCTGGAAGGAGGCGAAGGACACCGACCCCACGGCCCGGCAGTCGGTCACCGTCGACGGCAAGGTCTACGGAGCCCCCTACTTCGTCGGCGTGCGGGCCCTGTACTACCGGACCGACCTCTTCGAGGAACTCGGCCTCGGCGTCCCCAGGACGCTGGAGGAGCTGGCGTCCACCGCGAAGGCGATCCGGGCGGCCCGGCCCGGCCTGTACGGCCTCGCCGTCGGCGGCGCCTACACCTACGGGGCGATGCCGTTCCTGTGGGCCCACGGCGGCGACCTCGCCACCGGCAAGGGCGGATCGTACGCCTCCGCCCTCGACAGCCCCGCCGCGCGCAAGGGCATCGAGGCGTACACGTCCCTCTTCGGCGACGCCAACTGCCCCGCCGCCAAGTGCGCGGGCATGGGCGGCAACGACACCGTCACCGCGTTCGCGTCGGGGAAGGCGGGCATGGCGATCGGCGGTGACTTCAGCCACCAGGCCGTGGAGGCCGGAAAGGTGAAGGGCAAGTACGCCGTCGTACCGCTGCCGGGGGTGAGGCCGGGCTCCATCGCCCCGGCGTTCGCGGGCGGGAACAACATCGGTGTGCTGAAGAGCACCTCGCACCGCACCCTCGCCGTCGACCTGATGAAGCGCCTGGCGTCGAAGAGGGCGCAGGGCGCGCTGTTCGACGCGATGGGCTTCCTGCCGACCTTCACGGACGTGCGGCAGCAGGCCGCCGCCAGGCAGCCCTTCGTCAAGCCGTTCGTCCAGACCCTCGCCGCGGGCACCAAGTTCGTGCCGGTCTCGCCCGCCTGGGCGCAGATCGACGCCTCCCTGGTGCTGCCGACCATGTTCCAGGAGATCGTCAGCGGCAAGAAGGACGTGGCGGCGGCCTCCACGGACGCGGCGCGGAAGATGAACGACGCGTTCGGCTCCGCCGGATGACGGCGATGGAGCGGCACACCGCGCGTGCCGCGCCGCCGCCCGCCGCCCCGCCGGCCGGAGGTCCGGCGCCCGCCGCGGCGGCCCGCCCGGCACGGCGCCGGACGCCCGCCGGGCGGCGGCCCGCGCCCCGCGCGGGCGCGTCCCGCGGGCGCGGCGGCTGGACGCCCTGGCTGTACCTGGCGCCCGCCCTCGCCGTCCTGGGCGGGCTGCTCGTCTACCCCGTCTACCAGCTCGGCCTGATCTCGTTCCTGGAGTACACCCAGGCCCAGGTCAGCGGCGGCGAACCGACCAGCTTCAAGGGCCTGGGCAACTACGCCGCGCTCTTCGGCGACGACCAGTTCTGGCAGGTGCTGCTGGCGACCGTCCTGTTCGCCGCGGCCTGCGTGGTCTGCACCCTCGCGGCCGGCTGCGCGCTCGCGGTCCTGCTCACCCGGGTTCGGGCGGTGCCGCGGCTGGCGCTGATGCTGGCCGCGCTGGGTGCCTGGGCCACCCCGGCGATCACCGGCTCGACGGTGTGGCTGTTCCTGTTCGACGCGGACTTCGGTCCCGTCAACCGGATCCTCGGCCTCGGCGACCACTCCTGGACGTACGGGCGCCTGAGCGCCTTCTTCCTCGTCCTGCTCGAAGTGGTCTGGTGCTCCTTCCCCTTCGTCATGGTCACCGTCTACGCCGGCATCCGCGCCGTACCGTCCGAGGTGCTGGAGGCCGCCGCCCTGGACGGGGCCTCGCAGTGGCGGATCTGGCGCTCGGTGCTCGCCCCGATGCTGCGGCCCGTCCTGACGGTCGTCACCATCCAGTCGGTCATCTGGGACTTCAAGGTCTTCACCCAGATTTACGTCATGACGAACGGCGGCGGCATCGCGGGCCAGAACCTCGTGCTGAACGTCTACGCCTACCAGAAGGCGTTCGCGTCCTCGCAGTACAGCCTCGGCTCCGCGATCGGCGTCGTGATGCTGCTGATCCTGCTCGCCGTGACGCTGGTGTACCTGCGGCTGCTGCGCCGCCAGGGGGAGGAACTGTGAATCTTCCGCGCCCGCGTGTGCGCCGTCCGTGGCGGCTGGCCGCCGAGTCCTCGGCCCTGCTGATCGCGGCGGCCGTCGCCTTCCCGCTGTACTGGATGGTGCTGAGCGCCTTCAAACCGGCCGGCGAGATCGAGTCGGACCAGCCCAGGCCATGGACCCTCCAGCCGACGCTGGACTCCTTCCGGCGGGTCTTCGGGCAGCAGGAATTCGGCCGGTACTTCCTCAACAGCCTGCTCGTCGCGGGCAGCGTCGTGATCGCCTCGGCGCTCATCGCGTTTCTCGCCGCGACCGCCGTGACACGCTTCCGCTTCCGATTCCGGACCACCCTGCTGATCATGTTCCTGGTGGCCCAGATGGTGCCCGTGGAGGCGCTCACGATCCCGCTGTTCTTCCTCATGCGGGACGCCGGCCAGCTGAACACCCTGGGATCGCTGATCCTGCCCCACATCGCCTTCTCGCTGCCCTTCGCGATCTGGATGTTGCGGGGCTTCGTGAAGGCCGTTCCCGAAGCCCTGGAGGAGGCCGCCCTCATCGACGGGGCGAGCCGGGCGCGGTTCCTGTGGCAGATCCTTTTCCCGCTGGTCTTCCCGGGACTGGTCGCCACCAGCGTCTTCTCCTTCATCTCCACCTGGAACGACTTCCTGTTCGCCAAGTCCTTCATCATCAGCGACACCTCGCAGTCGACCCTGCCGATGGCCCTGCTGGTGTTCTACAAGCCGGACGACCCCGACTGGGGCGGCGTGATGGCGGCGTCCACCGTGATGACCGTTCCGGTGCTGGTCTTCTTCGTACTCGTACAACGACGACTCGTCTCCGGCCTCGGCGGAGCGGTAAAGGACTAGTGGAGTGACATGACTTCACCGACCGAACTGATTCCGGCGCCCCGCGCCGCCGAAAAGCGGGCAGGGGCACCGGAGTTCCCGCTGACCGGGGACACCACCGTGTGGGCCGCCCCCGGCACCGAGACCACCGAGCGGTGGCTGCGCGCCGCGCTGGGCCCCGCCCTGGGCCTGCCGCTGCGCCCGGGGCCGCAGGACGCCCCCGACGCGCTGCGGCTGCGCCTCGACGGCGCCCTCGCCCCCGAGGAGTACCGGCTGGCCGTCACCGCGACCGGTGTCGACCTCGCCGGCGGCAGCGCGTCCGGCGTCTTCTGGGGAGCCCAGACCCTGCGTCAGCTCCTCGGGCCGGACGCCTTCCGGAAAGCGCCCGTACGGCCCGGCGCCCGGTACGCGATCGGGCACCAGGTCATTGAGGACCGCCCCCGTTTCCGCTGGCGCGGGCTCATGCTCGACGTCGCCCGGCACTTCCTGCCCAAGGACGGCGTGCTGCGCTATCTGGACCTGATGGCCGCGCACAAATTGAACGTCTTCCACTTTCATCTGACAGATGATCAGGGGTGGCGGATCGAGATCGAGCGGTACCCGAAGCTGACCGAGATCGGTTCCTGGCGGGCCCGCACGAAATTCGGCCACCGCGCCTCGCCGCTGTGGGAGGACAAACCGCACGGCGGCTACTACACCCAGGACGACATCCGGGAGATCGTCGCCTACGCCGCCGAGCGGCATATCACCGTCGTCCCGGAAATCGACGTACCCGGGCACTCGCAGGCCGCCATCGCCGCGTATCCGGAACTGGGCAACACCGACGTAGTCGACACCGGCGCCCTCACCGTCTGGGACACCTGGGGCGTCTGCCCCAACGTGCTCGCGCCCACCGAGAACACCCTGCGCTTCTACGAAGGCGTCTTCGAGGAAGTCCTGGAGCTGTTCCCGTCGGAGTTCGTCCACGTCGGCGGTGACGAATGCCCCAAGGACCAGTGGCGGCGCTCACCCGCCGCACAGGCCCGGATCGCGGAACTCGGACTCGCGGACGAGAACGGACTCCAGGCGTGGTTCATCGGCCACTTCGACGCGTGGCTCTCCGCGCGCGGGCGCCGGCTCATCGGCTGGGACGAGATCCTGGAAGGCGGGCTGGCCAGGGGCGCGGCCGTGTCCTCCTGGCGCGGCTACGGGGGCGGCGTCGCCGCCGCGCGGGCCGGGCACGACGTCGTCATGTGCCCCGAGCAGCAGGTCTACCTGGACCACCGGCAGGACGCGGATCCCGGTGAACCGGTGCCGATCGGGTACGTGCGCACCCTGGAGGACGTCTACCGGTTCGAGCCGGTCCCGCCGGAGCTGACCGAACGGGAGGCGCGCCACGTCCTGGGCACCCAGGCCAACGTGTGGACGGAGGTGATGGAGGACCAGGGGCGCGTCGACTACCAGACGTTCCCGAGGCTCGCCGCCTTCGCCGAGGTGGCGTGGAGCACGCTGCCGCCCCCACGGCGGCGGGACTTCGCCGGATTCGAACGGCGCATGGCCGCCCACTACCGGCGGCTCGACGCCCTCGGGGTCGCCTACCGGCCCCCCGCGGGCCCGCGGCCCTGGCAGCGGCGTCCCGGCGTACTGGGCCGGCCGATCGACGGCCCGCCACCGGTCAAGTAGCGGCCGAAAACGCCTCAGACCGCGTCGAAAAGTTCCCAGGGGTGCGCACAGGCGATCCCTGGGCGACGCCGTGCGAAAACGGACCATCTCCCCGGCGAGGCGGGCGAATGCCTCCTAGCGGACCCCCGCGTCCGGGTCCTGCGAAGATGTGCCAGAGTTGCCACGTCCGCCCTGTCGGCACGTACCGTACGGCAACACAGGTGGGACCAGGTGGGACAGCGGGAAGGGGCAGCCGGTTTGACCACGCACGCACCGCAGGCGGCGCAGGCCGTCACGCTGCCCACGACGCTGGACGAGGCGGTGGCGGCCCTGACCGCCATGCCCGCCGCCGTGCCCGTCGCGGGTGGCACCGATCTCATGACCGCCGTCAACTCCGGTCAGCTCAGGCCCACCGCGCTGGTGGGACTCGGCCGCATCAGCGAGATCCGCGGCTGGCAGTACCAGGACGGCCACGCGCTGCTCGGCGCCGGCCTCACCCACGCGCGGATGGGCCGCCCCGACTTCGCCGCCCTCATCCCGGCGCTCGCCGCCGCCGCGCGGGCCGCCGGCCCGCCGCACATCCGCAACGCCGGGACCCTGGGCGGCAACATCGCCTCGGCCTCCCCGACGGGCGACGCGCTGCCCGTCCTGGCCGCCCTGGAGGCGACGCTGATCATCGCGGGCCCGGGCGGAGCCCGCCGCGAGATCCCGGTGTCGCACCTGCTGGCCGGTGTGGAGATGCTCCGCGCGGGCGAACTCATCGGCTACGTGCGGGTGCCGCTGCTGCACGCCCCCCAGGTCTTCCTCAAGGCCACCGGCCGCACCGGCCCGGGACGCGCCGTGGCCTCGGTGGCGCTGGTCCTCGACCCCGCGCGGCGCGGAGTGCGGTGCGCCGTCGGGGCCATAGCCCCCATGCCGCTGCGCCCCCTGGACGCCGAGCACTGGGTCGCGCAGCTCATCGACTGGGACAACGACCGCGCGATCGTGCCGGACGCCCTGCACGCCTTCGGGGAGTACGTGGCCGCGGCCTGCGTCCCCGACCCGGCACCGGCCGAGGACGGCTCCGTACCGCGGCTTCCGCCCGCGGTACTGCACCTGCGGCGCACCGTCGCCGCGCTGGCCCGACGAGCACTGGGGAGGGCGCTGTCGTGACCGACGACCAGCACGGAGAGGGCACGCCCCAGGGCGGCGGACGCTGGGACCCGCTGCCCCAGGGCGAATACGACGACGGCGCCACCGCCTTCGTCGAACTCCCCGAGGGCGGCATCGACGCGCTCCTGGCCTCCGCCGACAGCCCGCTGGCCGCGCCGGGCCACGGCTATGTGCCGCCCCAGATAACGGTCGCGCCGGCCACGACCGCGGGCACCGACCCGGCGGCCACCGGCCCCTGGGCGGCACCGGAGGGCGGGGCGCAGTGGCACGCGCCGGACGTACCGGAGGGCGGCTACCCGCACCAGGCCCAGGACCCCGGCTACCCGCCGCACGACCCCGGCACCGGTTACCCGCAGGGCGGCGACGGCGGCTACCCGCAGGGCCCGGACGCCGGATACGGGCAGCACGAACCGGACGCCGGGTACCCGCAGGGCTTCGACGGCGGCTACGAGCAGGACCCGGAGGCCGGATACGGGCAGGGCGGGGACGCCGGATACCCCTACGGTGCCCCCGCCGGGTACCGGCAGCACGACCCGTACGGCGTGGCCGGACGGCAGGACGGCGCGCAGCACGACCCGCACACCGGGCACGAGTACGCCGCGAACGACCGGTTCACGTACCACCCGGGCACCACGGGGCAGTGGGACTTCGCGGAGGCCGCCGCCCCGGAGGACGGGACCGGGGCGGTCACCGCGCCCGCCCCCGGCCATGACGTGACCGGGCAGTGGTCGATCCCCGTGGCCGGGGGCGACCTCCCGGACGAGTCGGGCGAGTTCACCACGTCGTCCCTGGTGGAGCAGTGGGGCGGCACCCCGCCGGCCACGCTTCCCGGCGGCGCGCCCGCGCCCTGGGTGACCCCCGCGGCGGGACTGCCTGCGGAGCATCCGGCTCAGACGGCGCACGACGGCGCGGACCCGGCGGCGGGCGACTTCGCCGGCCATGGCGGGCGGCTGCCGGACGCCGCACCCGTCGCTCCGGAGCACGGCACCGCTCCGTACGACGCGGAGGACGCCGGGGAGGCCGTGGAACAGCCGGAGCAGCCGGAGCCCGGGGAGACGGAGGAGCCCGGGGAGCCGGGGACGCCGGAAGACCGGCTGCCCCCGCAGGATGCCCCGGAGTCCGCCGAGGAGACGTCCCCGCCCGCCGCCGGGTCCGAGACCCCGGAGGGGTGGCAGGGCGCCGAGGCCGAGGAGCCGGGCGGCTCGCCCGAGGCGCCCTCGGAGGCCCGGGACGCGTCCGAGGCTCCCTGGTCCGAGGCTCCCTCGCGGGCACGGGAAGCGCCCGAGGCCGCAGAGGCGCAGGACGCCGCGGAGACCCAGGTCGCGGCGCGGGTCCAGGACATCCCGGACACGCCGGAGGACTCCGCGGCCGGGGAGACCCCGGACGCGCGGCACGCACCGCACGCGCACGACGCGCAGGACGCCGTACCGGTGCCCGAGCACCCCGCCGAGCCCTTCGCCGCCCCCGTGGCGGTCCAGGACGCGCAGACGGCGCCCGAGGCACCGAAGGCCCCGGAGGCTCCCGAGACCCCCGAGGCGGCGACCGGGCCCGGCACCCCGGACGCCCCGGCTCGGGCGTCCGCGCCGTCCCCGGCCGGGGCGGCGGACTCCGCCGACCCCGGCGACGGCCCGGACGCGGCGGCCCAGGCGGACGCGGTGGACCCGGTGGCCCAGCCGGACCCGGCGGCCCAGGCGGCGGAACAGCCGGACCCGGAGGCCCCGGCGGACCCGGTGGACCCCGCCTCCGCCCCGTCCCCCGGTCCCGTACCGGCGCCCGAGGACGAACCCCCGGCCGACGCCTCCGCCGAGCCCGAGGAGGAGCAGGCGGCGGCGCCCGTGGCGCACGACGAGCACCCCCTCGCCTCGTACGTCCTCCGCGTCAACGGCACCGACCGTCCCGTCACCGACGCGTGGATCGGCGAGTCGCTGCTGTACGTGCTGCGGGAGCGGCTCGGTCTGGCGGGCGCCAAGGACGGCTGCTCCCAGGGCGAGTGCGGGGCCTGCAACGTGCAGGTCGACGGGCGGCTGGTCGCCTCCTGCCTGGTCCCGGCCGCGACCGCGGCGGGCAGCGAGGTCCGTACGGTCGAGGGCCTGGCCGCCGACGGACAGCCCTCGGACGTGCAGCGGGCGCTCGCCCGGTGCGGGGCGGTGCAGTGCGGTTTCTGCGTGCCCGGCATGGCGATGACCGTGCACGACCTGCTGGAGGGCAACCCGGCGCCGACCGAACTGGAGGCCCGGCAGGCGCTGTGCGGCAACCTGTGCCGCTGCTCCGGCTACCGGGGTGTCCTGCGGGCCGTCGAGGAGGTCGTCGCCGAACGCGGCGCGCACAGCGCCGCCGACGCGCCCGAGACGGACGCCGGCCGGCCCCGCGTCCCCCACCAGGCGGGCCCCGGGGCAGGCGGAGCCGGCCCGTCGCCGTTCGACCCCCCGGCGGCACCCGGCGCGCCCGGCTCCCCGGAGGCACCGGGACCCCATGACCAGCCCTACGGCCAGGACGGAGGCCACGCGTGACCGACGAAGCCGCCACCGCGCAGGCCACGGAGGCCGCCCCCGATCCGCTCCCGCACGGCCTCGGCGCCTCCCTGCCGCCCGCCGACGCCCGCGCCAAGACGGAGGGCACCTTCCCCTACGCCGCCGACCTGTGGGCCGAGGGCCTGCTGTGGGCGGCCGTCCTGCGCTCCCCGCACGCGCACGCGCGCATCGTGTCCATCGACACCTCCCACGCGCGCGAGATGCCCGGCGTACGGGCCGTCGTCACCCACGAGGACGTGCCCGGCAGCCCGCTGCACGGCCGTGGCAAGGCCGACCGGCCGGTGTTCGCCTCCGAGGTCGTACGCCACCACGGCGAGCCCATCGCGGCCGTCGCCGCCGACCACCCGGACACCGCGCGGATGGCCGCCGCGGCCGTCATCGTCGAGTACGAGGTGCTCGACCCGGTCACCGACCCTGAACAGGCCTTCGAGGCGCAGCCGCTGCATCCCGACGGCAACCTGATCCGGCACATCCCGCTGCGGCACGGCGACCCGGAGACGGTCGGCGAGGTCATCGTGGAGGGCCTGTACCGCATCGGCCGCCAGGACCCGGCGCCCATCGGAGCCGAGGCGGGCCTCGCGGTCCCGCGTCCCGACGGCGGAGTGGAGCTGTACCTCGCCTCCACCGACCCGCACACCGACCGCGACACCGCCGCCGCCTGCTACGGCCTGTCCCCCGAACAGGTGAAAGTCGTCGTCACCGGTGTGCCCGGCGCCACCGCCGACCGCGAGGACCAGGGCTTCCAGCTCCCGCTCGGCCTGCTGGCGCTGAAGACCGGCTGCCCGGTGAAACTGACCGCCACGCGCGAGGAGTCCTTCCTCGGCCACGCCCACCGCCACCCGACCCTGCTGCGGTACCGGCACCACGCGGACGCCGAGGGCAGGCTGGTCAAGGTCGAGGCGCAGATCCTGCTCGACGCGGGCGCCTACGCCGACACCTCCTCCGACGCGCTGGCCGCCGCCGTGGCGTTCGCCTGCGGCCCGTACGTCGTCCCGAACGCCTTCATCGAGGGCTGGGCCGTGCGCACCAACAACCCGCCCTCCGGCCATGTGCGCGGCGAGGGCGCCATGCAGGTGTGCGCCGCCTACGAGGCGCAGATGGACAAGCTGGCCAAGCGGCTCGGCCTCGATCCGGCGGAGTTGCGCCTGCGGAACGTCATGGCCACGGGAGACGTGCTGCCGACGGGCCAGACGGTGACGTGCCCGGCGCCGGTCGCCGAACTCCTCCAGGCCGTACGGGACTTCCCGCTCCCGCCGCTGCCCAAGGACACGCCCGAGGAGGAGTGGCTGCTGCCCGGCGGCCTGGAGGGCGCGGGCGAACCGGGCGCCGTGCGCCGGGGCGTGGGCTACGGCCTGGGCATGGTGCACATGCTCGGCGCGGAGGGCGCGGACGAGGTCTCCACGGCGACGGTGAAGGTGCAGGACGGCGTGGCGACGGTGCTCTGCTCCGCCGTCGAGACCGGCCAGGGCTTCACCACGCTGGCCCGGCAGATCGTGCAGGAGACGCTCGGCGTCGACGAGGTGCACGTCGCGCCGGTCGACACCGACCAGCCGCCGGCCGGTGCGGGCTGCCGGGGCCGCCACACCTGGGTCTCGGGCGGTGCGGTGGAACGGGCGGCCAAGATGGTCCGCACCCAGCTGCTCCAGCCCCTGGCCCACAAGTTCGGCATGTCCACGGAGCTCCTCCAGATCACGGACGGCAAGATCACCTCGTACGACGGGGTCCTGTCGACCACCGTCGCCGAGGCGCTGGAGGGCAAGGAACTGTGGGCCACGGCCCAGTGCCGGCCGCATCCGACCGAGCCGCTCGACGAGTCCGGGCAGGGCGACGCCTTCGTGGGCATCTCCTTCTGCGCCGTGCGCGCGGTGGTGGACGTCGACATCGAGATCGGCTCGGTGCGGGTGGTGGAGCTGGCGGTCGCCCAGGACGTGGGGCGGGTGCTGAACCCGGCGCAGCTGACCGCCCGTATCGAGGCCGGTGTCACCCAGGGCGTGGGCATCGCGCTCACCGAGAACCTCCGTACGCCGCGCGGCCTGGTCCGCCACCCCGACCTGATCGGCTACACCCTGCCGACGGCCCTGGACGCGCCCGACATCCGGATCGTCAAGCTCGTCGAGGAGCGGGACGTGGTGGCCCCGTTCGGGGCGAAGGCGGTCAGCGCGGTACCGGTGGTGACCTCCCCGGCGGCCGTCGCCTCCGCCGTCCGCGCGGCCACGGGCCGCCCGGTCAACCGGTTGCCGATCCGCCCGCAGGCGGCGGTGGTGACCGGCCGGTGACGCGCTGACGCCGGGTGGGAACGGGCCGGGCGGATCGCGCGTCTCCCGGGGCAGCGGGCGTTGTTCAGCGGCGGGTTCCCCGGGTTCAGCGGTGCGTCGCCCGGCCGGGGCCGCGTTGTCAGTGGGGGCGCGTAGTGTGCCGAGTGCTGGGGGAACCGGGTGCGCCGGGCGCGTGCCTGTGCCGTGCCCGGGGCCCGGCACGGGCACGCGGGTACGGGGGAGCACGATGCGCGAAGGACTGACCGGGAGGGCCGCGACGGCCGCGACGGCCGCGACGGCCAGGACGGTGAGCCCGGGGGACATGGGGGATACGGGGGGCGCGGCGAGCACGGCGGGCGGGACCGCCCTGCCGTGCCCGGGTCCGTCACTGCTCACACTGGTCCGGTTCGCCATGGCGGCCCGGACGTCCGGGCGTCCGTCGGCGGCGCCGGGGGAGCGGGCGCGGGGCGAGGGGCTGCCGCTGTTCTGGAAGATGGCCGCGCTGATCGGCCTGCTCGTCCTGGCGGCGGGCCGGCGCACGGCCTCCGGGCTCGCGCTGGACCTCCCGGCCCGGCTGCTGGAGCGGGAGTTCGGCAGGGGCGAGGTGGTGCGGTTCGAGGAGGTCGACTTCCCCGCCACGCTCCTGCACGAGCCGACCCGCCGTTTCCTGCGCGAGACGGGGCTGCCCGAGCACGGCTTCCCGTTCCGCCAGGACACCGAGATGCCGCTGCCGACGCTGGCGGAGTACTACGCCTACGAGCGCCCCGGCGCGTTCCCCCCGGACCGGCTCCCGGCCCGGGCGGACCACCTGATACGCGTGGGCGGCCTGGCCGACGGCAGCGGCGTGGTCGTGGACGCGGCGACGGGCACGGTCCTGGCCTGGCGCGAGCCCGAGGCCGCCCTGCACCCGCTGACCGCGGACGTCTCCGCCCTGGCGGGCACCCTCTGGCTGCTGCACCAGGGCACCCTGCTGGAGACGGTGGCGGGACTCGAAGCCGCGTAACTCGCTTTGCGGATTTGTCAATGCCGACAGGCGTCGAATGGGTCTCAGCATTACGCTGAAGGTAGTCGGGCGCCGGAGGGGCGAGGCGCGCGAGGTAATGAGCTGCTGGTTCTCGCAGACCTTGGTCTGCGCCCAGGAGGAGGCTCGCATGGCAGTGGGGTACATGCGGTACGGCACCTTCCAGAACGCCGGTGGAGATGAAACATTCCTTGAGGCGGACCGTGCCGGCGGGAAAGCGTTTGTCGCCGCGAATCGACACAATCAATTCACCCCTCCAACTGGTGGTGGAGTCTCGGTCGGCGTGGGCGGAGTTGGCCAAGTCGGCACCGCCGGGTGGAGTTATGGCTGGGGTGTGATGGGTTCCAGTATCGCCGATGGTGGTTTGCAGGCCGGCGTCGTCGGTCTGGGAAATGGCTCCGCTAACACCGGCGTAGTCGGCGAAGCGCACACCGGGTCGGCCGCCTGGGGGGTCTGGGGAAAGAGCAACCAGGGCTACGCCGGGTGGTTCAGCGGGAAGGTCCACATAACTGGCGGGTTGACGAAGGCATCCGGGGGATTCAAGATAGACCACCCGCTTGATCCGGAGAACAAATACCTGGTTCACTCCTTCGTCGAGTCGCCTGACATGCTCAACGTTTACTCCGGTAACGTTGAAACCGATGGTAGCGGTGAAGCGGTAGTCGTCCTGCCTGGCTATTTTGAGGCGCTCAACCAGGACTTCACCTATCAACTAACCTGTGTGGGGCAGTTCGCACAGGCGATCATCGCCGAGGAAATCCAAGATAATCGATTCTCGATTAAAACCGACAAGCCAAGCGTCAAGGTTTCATGGCAGGTTACAGGGGTGCGCCAGGATCCCTATGCCGTCCGGAATCGAATCTCCCCGGAGGAGGAGAAGTCCGAGGGGGAGCGGGGGTTGTACCTACACCCCGAAGCGTACGACCAGCCTCGCAGCAGCGACATCAACTATGAGCGCGAACGTGCTCATGAGATAATCAAGTCGGACTTGCAAAAGCGGGCAGCGGAGCTCTTTGAGGAGCATGACGCGAAGAAATGACCGATACGGAAACTGAGACGGACGGCCGAAAGGGCGGCATCCCATCGAGGATGCCGCCCTTTTGTTGTGCCTGGTCAGGCAGGCAGAGGCCGTGGCGGGAATCGAACCCGCGTAACTCGCTTTGCAGGCGAGTCCCTCAACCACTCGGGCACACGGCCGGGTCGGGGGAGTGAAGTACCGCTTCCCCCTCGGCTCTTCGACCGTAGGCCCCGCCAGGTTCGGTGCTCAAGGGAAGGGACGGCCCCGCAACGCGACTGCCACACGCCGTTCACGAACGGGCGGCGGTCCTACGACCAAGGTCGCGTGCGCCCACCGCCTTCGGACAGGGGTCACCACCGGATGCGGCCCTTACGCTGGCGACCATGACCGTCCCTGAGCCGCGCGACACCGACGTCGCCCACACCGTCACCGACGCGAAAACCTCCCTCGACGCCCCCGCCCCGGCGGGCGAGACCGTGCTGAGCCGTGCCTACCGGGCGCTGAGCATCGGGATCGTCTCCGTCGTCGTCCTGATCGCCTTCGAGGCGACGGCGGTCGGCACGGCGATGCCGGTGGCGGCGCGGGAACTGGACGGGGTGTCGCTGTACGCGTTCGCGTTCTCCGGGTACTTCACGACGAGCCTGTTCGGGATGGTGCTGTCCGGCCAGTGGTCGGACCGGCGCGGGCCGCTGGCACCGCTGACCTGCGGCATCGCCTCGTTCGCGGCGGGGCTGCTGCTGTCGGGGACGGCCGGGGCGATGTGGCTGTTCATCCTCGGGCGGGCCGTGCAGGGATTCGGCGGCGGGCTGGTGATCGTGGCGCTGTACGTCGTCGTCGGCCGGGCCTATCCGGAGCGGCTGCGTCCGGCGATCATGGCGGCGTTCGCGGCGGGCTGGATCGTCCCGTCGATCGTCGGCCCGCTCGCCTCGGGCGCGGTGACCGAGCACCTCGGCTGGCGCTGGGTGTTCATCGGGATCCCGGTCCTGGTGGTGCTCCCGCTGGCACTGGCGCTGCCGCGGATACGCAGCCGGGCGGCGGGCCCCGTGCCGGGGGCGGACGGCGGGGACCGGCCCGCCTCCCCCGACCGCCGCCGCATCCGCCTCGCCCTCGGCATCTCGCTCGGTGCCGGGCTGCTCCAGTACGGCGCCCAGGACCTGCGCTGGCTCTCGCTGCTGCCCGGCGCGGCGGGTGCGGCGCTGCTCGTCCCGGCCGTGCTCGGCCTGCTCCCGCGCGGCACCTGCCGGGCCGCCCGCGGCCTGCCCTCCGTGGTGCTGCTGCGCGGCCTCGCGGCGGGGTCCTTCATCGCCGCCGAGTCCTTCGTACCGCTGATGCTGGTCACCCAGCGGGGGCTGAGCCCGACGCTGGCCGGGTTCTCGCTCGCGGCGGGCGGCGCGACCTGGGCGCTGGGATCCTGGTTGCAGGCCCGGCCGCGGGTGGAGCCGTACCGGGAGCGCCTGATGACCCTCGGGATGGTGCTGGTCGCGGCGGCCATCGCCACCGCGCCGAGCGTGCTGATCGACGCGGTGCCCGCCTGGACGGTGGCCGTCGCCTGGGCGTTCGGCTGTTTCGGCATGGGCCTGGTGATCTCCTCCACCAGCGTGCTGCTGCTCCAGCTCTCCGCCCCCGAGGAGGCGGGCGGCAACTCCGCGGCCCTGCAGATCTCGGACGGCCTGTCCAACGTCCTCCTGCTCGCCGCGGGCGGCGCCGCCTTCGCCGCGCTGGGCGGCGGCACCGTCACCCACACGGCCGCGGAGGCCACCGGCTCCCACCCGGCCGCGTTCGCGGCGGTCTTCCTGCCGATGGCGGCGGTGGCGCTGGTGGGGGCGTGGGTGACGACGCGGCTGCGGTCGGAGACCGGGTGACACCCCTGGATGTGCCCAAGATCGCGGCCCAGTTGCCGCGCTTCGCGCGCTGACTGTGAGCTGCGTCCCACCCTCGGGCGACGTGGGGTCGCCCGGGCGTGGCACGGTCGGCGCCGCCGGTAGGGTGGCCCGGTTGTCATACGTAGCCGAGCCGTTCTACCCCCTCCGGAGACCGTGACTACCACCGCCAGCTCCAGCTCGTCGCACCACCTGTCCCCGGCCTTCCCCGGCCGTGCCCCCTGGGGCACCGCCAGCAAGCTGCGGGCCTGGCAGCAGGGGGCGATGGAGAAGTACATCCAGGAGCAGCCGCGCGATTTCCTGGCGGTCGCCACGCCCGGCGCCGGCAAGACGACCTTCGCGCTGACGCTGGCCTCCTGGCTGCTGCACCACCACGTCGTGCAGCAGGTGACCGTGGTCGCGCCGACCGAGCACCTGAAGAAGCAGTGGGCGGAGGCCGCCGCGCGGATAGGGATCAAGCTGGATCCCGAGTACAGCGCCGGGCCCCTCGGCAAGGAGTACGACGGCGTCGCCGTCACGTACGCGGGTGTGGGCGTGCGGCCCATGCTGCACCGCAACCGCGTCGAGCAGCGCAAGACCCTCGTCATCCTCGACGAGATCCACCACGCCGGTGACTCGAAGTCCTGGGGCGAGGCGTGCCTGGAGGCGTTCGAGCCGGCCACCCGGCGGCTGGCGCTCACCGGTACGCCGTTCCGCTCCGACACCAACCCCATCCCCTTCGTGACCTACGAGGAGGGGACGGACGGCATCCGCCGGTCGGCCGCCGACTACACGTACGGGTACGGCTCCGCCCTCGCCGACGGCGTCGTCCGCCCGGTCATCTTCCTCTCCTACAGCGGCAACATGCGCTGGCGCACCAAGGCCGGCGACGAGATCGAGGCCCGCCTCGGCGAGCCGATGACCAAGGACGCGATCAGCCAGGCCTGGCGCACCGCCCTGGACCCGCGCGGCGACTGGATGCCCGCCGTGCTGCGCGCCGCCGACCAGCGGCTGACCGAGGTGCGCAAGGCCATCCCCGACGCGGGCGCCCTCGTCATCGCCTCCGACCAGGACTCGGCGCGCGCCTACGCCAAGCTCATCCGTGAGATCACCGGCCACAAGGCCACCCTCGTGCTCTCCGACGACGCGGGGGCCTCGAAGAGGATCGACGACTTCAGCGCGAGCGACGACCGGTGGATGGTCGCCGTCCGCATGGTGTCCGAGGGCGTCGACGTGCCCCGGCTCGCGGTCGGGGTGTACGCCACCACCATCTCGACGCCGCTGTTCTTCGCCCAGGCCGTCGGCCGCTTCGTGCGGTCCCGGCGGCGCGGCGAGACCGCCTCGGTGTTCCTGCCGACCGTGCCCGACCTGCTCTCCTTCGCCAACGAGATGGAGCGCGAGCGCGACCACGTCCTCGACAAGCCGAAGAAGGGCGGCGAGGAGGACCCGTACGCCGAGGAGGACAAGCTCCTCAAGGAGGCGGAGCGGCAGAAGGACGAGGACACCGGCGAGCAGGACATGCTGCCCTTCGAGGCGCTGGAGTCCGACGCCGTCTTCGACCGGGTGATGTACAACGGCGCCGAGTTCGGCATGCAGGCCCACCCGGGCAGCGAGGAGGAGCAGGACTACCTCGGGATCCCGGGGCTGCTGGAGCCCGAGCAGGTCCAGCTGCTGCTCCAGAAGCGGCAGGCGCGGCAGATCGCGCACAGCCGCAAGAAGCCGGACACCGAGGCGGACCTGCTGGAACTGCCCGCCGAGCGGCGCCCGGTGGTCACCCACAAGGAGCTGATGGAGCTGCGCCGGCAGCTCAACACCATGGTCGGCGCCTACGTTCACCAGAGCGGCAAACCGCACGGCGTCATCCACACCGAACTGCGCCGTGTGTGCGGCGGGCCGCCCAGCGCCGAGGCCACGGCCGGGCAGCTGCGGCAGCGCATCGCCAAGGTCCAGGAGTGGGCGACCCGCATGAAGTGACGCGGCGCCCAGGGGCGGGGCCTCGCCTCATCGCGTTGCCGTACGTACCGGGGCAAACACCGGCGGTTCCGCTCGGCCCCTGCCCGGATTCTGGACGGAGCCTTCCGCTGAGCGGACCCGCTCGCTACTGTCCCGCTACGCACACGCCCCGTGGCAGCGCCGCCGCGGAGCGCAGCCGTGAAGCGACTGGGCCCGCGAGGACGCCGGGCCGTCAGCCGATCGGCGGCCTCGGACACGTGTCACCGACGGGACCGGTGACACGCCCCTTGTGAGGAGGCCGCCGACCTCACCACTGAAGGAGTGGGCGTCGTGACCGCGGAGACCTCTCAGACGCTCGACAGGGGACTGCGGGTCCTCAAGCTGCTGGCCGATACGGACCACGGGCTGACCGTCACCGAGCTTTCCCACCGACTGGGCGTGAACCGGACGGTGGTGTACCGATTGCTCGCCACCCTGGAGCAGCACGCGCTCGTCCGCCGCGACCTGGGCGGACGCGCCCGGGTCGGGCTGGGCGTGCTGGGGCTGGGCCGCCAGGTGCATCCCCTGGTGCGCGAGGCGGCGATGCCGGCGCTGCGGGCGCTGGCCGAGGACATCGGAGCGACCGCCCATCTGACGCTGGTGGACGGGGCCGAGGCGCTGGCCGTGGCCGTCGTCGAGCCGACCTGGACCGACTACCACGTGGCCTACCGGGCCGGTTTCCGCCACCCCCTGGACCGGGGGGCCGCGGGGAAGGCGATCCTCGCGGCACGGCAGCGGCCGGCCACCGACCCCGGGTACACCCTCACCCGGGGAGAGCTGGAGGCCGGGGCCAGCGGGGCCGCGGCGCCGCTGCTCGGCGTGACCGGCGTCGAGGGCAGCGTGGGCGTGGTGATGCTGGCGGACGTGGTGCCCGAGCGGGTGGGCCCGCGGGTGGTCGACGCCGCCCGCGAGGTGGCCGAGGCGCTGCGCTGACGCCGTACCCCGGCATGCGGCCCGGCCGGTGACGCCCGGGCCGGGCCGGCGGGACGCCGGGCCTACGGCGAGGGCGCCGGGACCGGGGACCGGCCGGATCGCGCCACCGCGTTAGATTGACTCCGTGCTCTCTCGCCTCAAGCGCCCCCAGGCCGTCGCCGTGTGTGCCCTGCCCGTCGCCGCTCTGCTCGCCACCGCGGCGTTCGCGCCGCTGCCCTTCTCGGTGGCCCAGCCCGGCTCGACGGCGGACGTGCTCGGCGCGTACAAGGGCACCGAGGTGATCAGGATCTCCGGGGCGCCCGTCCGCGAGACGAGCGGCCAGCTGCGGATGACGACGATCGTGGCGACCGGCCCCGGCACGGACGTCCGGCTCGGCGACGTGCTCGACAACTGGTTCGCCGCCGACCGGGCCGTCATGCCGCGCGACGCGGTCTACCCGAGCGGCGACGACCTGAAGGAGATCGAGCGGCACAACATCGAGCAGATGGAGCAGTCCCAGACCGCGGCGACCCGGGCGGCCCTCGGCTACCTGGGCCTGGACGCGGCGGACGTCGACGTCGACCTGCGGCTCGCCGACGTCGGCGGCCCCAGCGCCGGGCTGCTGTTCTCCCTGGGGATCATCGACAAGCTGGAGGGCGACGGCAGCGGCGGCGACCTGACCGGCGGCGAGGTGATCGCCGGTACGGGCACGATCGACGCCGACGGCGAGGTCGGCGCCGTGGGCGGGGTCCCGCTCAAGACGCAGGCCGCCCGGCGGGACGGGGCGAGCGTCTTCCTGGTCCCGAAGGACGAGTGCGCGCAGGCCGAGGCGGAGCGGCCCGAGGGGCTGCGGCTGATCCCGGTGACCACCCTGAAGGGCGCGGTCGGCGCGCTGAAGGCGCTGGCGTCGGGCAAGGGCACGGTCCCCGGCTGCTGAGCCGGCGGGGGAGCGGGCCGGCCTTCCCCCGGGGGCCGGCCACCCTCGTCCGCCCCGGTCTCCGAGGGCGGCCACCTCGTCCGCTCCCCGGCCCCCGGGGGCGGCCACCGTCAGCCGCCTTTGACGAACCCCTCCTTCTTCATCCAGTCCAGCGCCACGTGGTGGGGGTCCTCCCCGTCGACGTCCACCCGCGCGTTCAGCTCCCGCGCCACCGAGTCGGTCAGCTTCTCGGTGACGGGTGCGAGCACGCCGGTGATCTCCGGCCACTTCTCCAGCACCTTGGTGTTGACCACCGGCGTGGCGTTGTAGTTGGGGAAGAACCTCTTGTCGTCCTCCAGCACCACCAGGTCCATCGACCGGATCCGGCCGTCGGTGGTGTACACCTCGCCGAACGTGCACGCCCCCTTGGCGACCTGGGTGTAGATGATCCCGGGGTCCATCTGCGTGATGCGGCGCGCCGGCACGTCCATCCCGTACCTGCGCTGCATGCCCGGCAGCCCGTCCCCCCGGTTGGCGAACTCGCCCTCCACGCACAGGGTCACCGCGCCCGGATCGGACTTCGCCAGCCGGGCCACGTCCGACAGGGTCTTGGTGCCGTACTTCTCGAAGTTGGCCCGGTTCATGGCCAGCGCGTAGGTGTTGTTCAGCGACGCGGGCCGCAGCCAGGTGACCCCGTTGCGGCGGTCGGCGTCGCGCACCGCCCGCCACTGCTCCTGCGGATCGGCGATGGGTTCGCTGTGGCCCAGGAACGTGATCCAGCCGGTGCCCGTGTACTCGTACAGCGCGTCGGCGTCACCGTTCAGCACCGCCTCGCGGGAGCCGATGGCGCCCTGGATGCCGGTGCGGTCCAGGACCTCGGCGCCGGCCGCCTGGAAGGCGATGCCCATGATCGCGCCGAGGATCAGCTGCTCGGTGAACGCCTTGGAGGTGACGGTCAGGTCGGCGCCCTTCAGCGGCCGGCCCCGGCCGACGGTGCCGGGTTCCACGTCATCGCTCATGGGGGAGCCGCTGGTCAGACCGCAGCCCGCCGCGGCCGACAGCAGCACCCCGGCCAGCAGCAGGCACGCCCGGCGTCTCATGCGCCCGCCTCCAGACCGCGGGGGCGCAGCAGCAGCTCGGCCAGGGAGGCGAGCCAGTCGACGAGGAGGGCGAGGGCGACGGTGAGGACCGAGCCGAGCATCAGCACCGGCATCCGCTGGTTGGTGATGCCGGTGGTGATCAGCACGCCGAGCCCGCCGCCTCCGCCGAAGGTCGCCAGGGTCGCCGTACCGACGTTGAGGACCAGGGCCGTGCGGATGCCCGCCAGGATCAGGGGCACCGCCAGCGGCAGTTCCACCCGGGTCAGCACGCCCAGCGGGGACATGCCGATGCCGCGGGCCGCCTCCAGCAGGGTGGGGTCGTTGGCCTTCAGGCCCGCGATGGTGTTCGACAGCACCGGCAGGACGGCGTAGACGATGATGCCGATCAGGGCCGCCCTGCGGCCGATACCGAGCCAGATCACCAGCAGCGCCAGCAGGCCGATCGCCGGGGTCGCCTGGCCGATGTTGGCGAGCGCCATGGCCAGGGGAGTGGCCTTCCGGAACGCCTGGCGGGTGAGCAGGACGCCCAGCGGGATGGCGATGATCAGCACGAAGAAGGTGGAGATCACGGTCAGTTCGACGTGCTGCCACAGCGCCTTGCTGACCCGGCCGTCCGACAGGGCGTTCTCGCTGACGGAGTCCAGCTCGGCCTGCCGGAACCACAGCCAGGTCGCCAGCAGTACCGCGATGAGCAGCGCGGGCAGGGCGGTCAGCTTCTGCCGGCTGATCCGCCGCCCAGCCCGGGCGGGGGACGGCGGCCGGGGCTCGGGCTCCGGTTCCGTCTCGGCCTCGCCGTCGTCCCGGAACGCGAGCCCTCGCACCTCGTGCTCGCCCTCGGGCCGCCGGCCGGGAGTGGTGCTCACGCCTGCTCCCCCCGCTCGCCGAAGCCGTCGCCTTCCTGTTCGGCGCGGGCCTGCCCGGAGCGGGACTCCTCCAGGTCGTGCTGGTGCTCCAGCGCGTCGAGCCGGTCGGCCTCCAGCATCTCGTGCACGGAGTTCATCAGCGTCTCCATGTCGACGACGCCCTCGTACGCGCCGCGCCGCCCGGTGACCGCGACCCGCCCGGCGTTGTCGGTGAGGACCGCCTCCAGCGCGTCCCGCAGGGTCGCGTCCCGGGTCACCGTGTCGTGCACCAGCGTGCCGGCCCGGGCCAGGGAGCCCTTGGCGCGCATCAGGTCGCCGCGCCGGAGCCACTTGTAGGGCCGTCCGCGCTTGTCGAGCAGCAGGACCTCGTTGGTGCCGCCGGCACGCAGCCGCTGGAAGATGTCCTGGAGGGGGTCGTCGACGGTGGCCGTCGGATAGTCGGTGATCTCGACATCGCCCACCCGGGTCAGGTTCAGCCGCTTCAGCGCCGCGCCCGCGCCCACGAACCCGGAGACGAAGTCGTCCGCCGGATTGGTGAGGATGGCCTCGGGGGTGTCGAACTGCGCGATGTGCGACTGCTCGCGCAGGACGGCGATCCGGTCGCCCAGCTTGATCGCCTCGTCGAAGTCGTGGGTGACGAAGACGATCGTCTTGTGCAGCTCGCGCTGCAACCGGATCAGCTCGTCCTGGAGGTGGTCGCGGGTGATCGGGTCGACCGCGCCGAACGGCTCGTCCATCAGCAGCACCGGCGGATCGGCCGCCAGCGCCCGCGCCACGCCCACCCGCTGCTGCTGGCCGCCGGAGAGCTGGCGCGGATAGCGGCCGTGGAACTCGCCGGGGTCCAGCCCGACCAGGTCGAGCATCTCCTCCACCCGCGCCCGGATCCGCGACTTGGGCCAGCCGGTCATCTTCGGCACGATCCCGATGTTCTGGGCGACCGTCATGTGCGGGAAGAGGCCGGAGGACTGGATCGCGTACCCGACCTTGCGGCGCAGCCCCACCGGGTCGATGTCGGTGACGTCCTCGCCGTCGATCCGGATCCGCCCGCTGGTGGGCTCGATCAGCCGGTTGATCATCTTGAGGGTGGTGGACTTCCCGCACCCCGAGGGGCCGACGAAGACGACCGTCTCGCCCGCCGCGATCTCCATGTTGACGTTGTCCACGGCCGGCTGCGGGTTCCCGTGATAGCGCTTGGTCAGGTTCTCCAGCTCGATCGTCGCGCCGGTCGCGGAGGTCGTCTCAGACACGGATCCCCCTGGGGATGGTCAGCCGCCCGATCAGGACGTACACGGCGTCGAACAGCAGTGCCAGCACGATGATGCCGAGCGTGCCCGCGAGGACCTGGTTGAGCGCGTTCTTGCTGCCCAGCGAGGCGATCCCGCGGAAGATCTCGTTGCCGAGCCCGGGACCGGAGGCGTACGCGGCGATGGCGGCGATGCCCATCAGCATCTGCGTGGCGACCCGGATGCCGGTCAGGATCGGCGGCCAGGCCAGCGGCAGCTCCACCCGCAGCAGCCGGGCCGGGGCGGACATCCCGATGCCCCGGGCGGCGTCCACCAGCGCCGGATCGACCCCGCGCAGCCCGACGATCGCGTTGCGCACCACCGGCAGCAGCCCGTACAGGGTCAGCGCGGTCACCGTCGGCGCCACGCCCAGCCCCACCACCGGGACGAGCAGACCGATCATGGCGAGCGCCGGAATGGTCAGCACGGTCGAGGTGGCCGTGGTCGCCAGATTGCCCGCCCACTCGCTGCGGTAGGCGGCGACCCCGATCAGCACGCCCAGGACGGTCGCCACGACCATGCACTGGAAGACGGCGCTCGCGTGCTGGTAGGCGTCGGCCAGCAGCTGCTGGTGGCGGCTGCCCAGGTACTCCCAGAAGTTCACGTCCGCTCACCCCCAGGCCGGTCGGCTCACTCGGGTCGGTCCGTACAGCTGTCCGCGCCTCGCTCCGCACGCCCGTCCCGCTCCCGCGCCGCCTGCTCGACGAGCGGGATGATCCGCAGCGGCACGGGGTTCTCCATGACGATCGCCGTCGAGGCCCGGACGATGCCATCAAAACCGACAACCCGGTCGATCACACGCTGGAGATCGGCGTTCGAGCGAGCCACCAGCCGGCACAGCATGTCCCCGCTGCCGGTGGTGGTGTGCAGCTCCAGTACCTCCGGCACGGTCGCCAAGTGGGCCCGCACATCGGCCCCTTGGCCCTGCCGGATCTGCAAGGTGGCGAAGGCCGTCACCGGGTAGCCGAGCGCCGCCGGATCCACCTCGGGGCCGAAACCGCGGATGACTCCGTTCGACTGAAGCCGGTCCAGCCGCGCCTGCACCGTCCCGCGCGCCACCCCCAGCCGCCGGGACATCTCCAGCACCCCGATCCGCGGCTCCCGCGCCAGCAGCACGATGACGCGCGCGTCCAGATGATCGATCACAACCACACCCTCCCCCTGGTCATCCTGTACAGATCGTCCGCCCGGGTGGGCATACCACTGGGCAGATTGCCCAGCGAATACGGGAACTATTGCGCACCTTGCAGACGCGCGGGACCCTGCGGCTATGACGCAGACCACACACCACACTCCCGACACCGCACGGCAGGCAGACCCCTTCCCGGTCAAGGGAATGGACGCGGTCGTCTTCGCCGTGGGCAACGCCAAGCAGGCGGCGCACTACTACTCCACCGCCTTCGGCATGCGACTGGTCGCCTACTCCGGACCGGAGAACGGCAGCCGGGAGACCGCCGCCTACGTGCTGGAGAACGGCTCCGCCCGGTTCGTGTTCACCTCGGTCGTCAAACCCGCCACCGACCGGGGCCGCTTCCTCGCCCGGCACGTCGCCGAGCACGGCGACGGCGTCATCGACCTCGCCCTGGAGGTCCCCGACGCCCGCGCCGCGCACGCCTACGCCGTCGCACACGGCGCGCGCTCCGTCGCCGAGCCCTACGAGGTCAAGGACGAGCACGGCACGGTCGTCCTCGCCGCGATCGCCACCTACGGCGAGACCCGCCACACCCTGGTCGAGCGCACCGGCTACGACGGCCCCTACCTGCCCGGCTACGTCGCCGCCGCCCCCCTCGTCGAGCCGCCCGCCCACCGCACCTTCCAGGCGATCGACCACTGCGTCGGCAACGTCGAACTCGGCCGGATGAACGAGTGGGTCGGGTTCTACAACAAGGTCATGGGCTTCACGAACATGAAGGAGTTCGTGGGCGACGACATCGCCACCGAGTACAGCGCGCTGATGTCCAAGGTGGTCGCCGACGGCACCCTCAAGGTCAAGTTCCCGATCAACGAGCCCGCCGTCGCGAAGAAGAAGTCGCAGATCGACGAGTACCTGGAGTTCTACGGCGGCGCGGGCGTACAGCACATCGCGCTCAACACCAACGACATCGTGCAGACCGTCCGCACCATGAGGGCGGCCGGCGTCCAGTTCCTGGACACGCCCGACTCGTACTACGACACCCTCGGCGAGTGGGTCGGCGACACCCGCGTCCCCGTCGAGACCCTGCGCGAGCTGAAGATCCTCGCCGACCGCGACGAGGACGGCTACCTGCTCCAGATCTTCACCAAGCCGGTCCAGGACCGCCCGACCGTCTTCTTCGAACTGATCGAACGGCATGGCTCGATGGGCTTCGGCAAGGGCAACTTCAAGGCCCTGTTCGAGGCGATCGAACGGGAACAGGCCAAGCGCGGCAACCTCTGAGGCCCGCCCCCGTCACTCCGGCGGGCCCTCCACGGAGGGCTCGCCCAGCGCCTGAAGCGCCCGCCGGGCCTCGGGCGCGTGCAGCGGGGAGAAGTACGGGTTGATCCGCAGCGCCTCCTGAAGATGCCGCCGGGCGGAGCCGTACCGCTCCAGCTCCCGCTCGATCATGCCCCGGTGGTAGGCGTACAGGGCGCTGCGCACCCCGCCCCCGCGCTCGCCGTCCGTCGCCAGCCGCGCGAACTCCACCGCCTCCTCGTCCTGCCCGGCCCGGTGCAGCGCCCAGCCCAGCGCGTCCGCCACCGCCGTCCCCGGCTGCCGGCGCCACTCGACGCGCAGCCGCCGCACCGCCGCCCGCGGATCCCCGTGGTCGGCCTCGAACAGCCCGAGCACCAGCTCCTCGTCCGCCCCGCCCGCGGCGGCCTCCCGCACCCGCGCCCGCAGCAGGTCGTACTGGACCCGCGCCGCCCGCTCCAGCCCCAGCGACTCGTACAGCTCGCCCAGCTCCAGCGCGAAGGCCGGGCACGGTTGCCGCGCCAGCGCCGCCTGGTACACCGCCAGCGCCTGCGTCGTACGGCCCAGCGCCGCCAGCGCCCGCCCCTGTCCGGCCTGCGCGGCCCGCTGGTCGGGGTCGGTGCGCAGCGCCTCCTCGAAATACCGCAGCGCCGCCTGGCGGTCCCCGCGTTCGAACGCCAGCCGCCCGGCCCGCTCCAGATACGCCGCCCGCTCCGCCGGGGCCTCGGCCAGCGCCGCCGCGTCGGCGATCTGGGCCGCCGCGTCCTCCCGCCAGCCCCGGTCCCGGTAGACGGCCGCGGCCCGGGCCATCACGGCCGGCCCCGAACGCAGCTTCGTCAGCCGGTCCAGGGACCGCCCCGCGGCCTCGTGGTCGCCGAGCCCGGTGTAGGCGTCGATCAGCAGCGCGTGCGCCGTCCACCGCTGCGGTTCCAGCTTCCGCGCCGCCTCCCCCCACCACTTCGCCGCCGAGAAGTCCCGCCGCGCCACCGCCAGCGCCGCCAGCCCCTCCGCCGCGTCGGCGTTGCGCCGCGGCGCCACCTCCAGCGACCTCCGCAGCGCCCGCTCCGCCCGCGGGAAGAACGCGGCGTTCGCCGTCCGCCGCCCCTGCTCCGCGTACGCCGCCCCCAGCACCGCCCACGACCGGGCGTCCCCCGGGTACGTCCGCACCCGGGCCTCCCGCTCGCCGATCAGCACCGCCAGATCGGGCAGCGCGGCCGGCACCGCGGCGGTCACCGCGCCCAGCGCCTGGGCGGCCGGGCCCGCCGCCGGCGGCGGCGCCGCCCGCTCCCGCGGCGCCAGCACCAGCGTCCCGCAGAGCACGGCCGCGCCGGCCACCGAGACGATCAGCGCCCGCCGCGTCCGGCGCGCCCGCCGCCGCGGCGGCGGCCCACTCAGGAGGAGGTTGTCCATGACCCTCACTGTGCGCCAGTGCGACGATCACACCCGGGCAGCCCAAGGCCGCCGTCGACGGGGTTCACACCGATGGCCCCCGGTGCGACCCTGTGATCATGAGCCGTATCGAGAGCCGTACCGCAGCGCGACCCGCCGAAGACGGCGTGGCGCCGGGCATCCTCGTCGACCGGCTGCTCGCCGGCCTGCCCGCCGAGGCCGTCCTCACCGACCCCGGCGTCACGGCCTCCTACGCCAACGACATGGCGAGCTTCTGCCCGGCCGGCGCCCCCGCCGCGGTCGTCCTGCCGCGCACCGTCGAACAGGTCCAGCACGTGATGCGCACCGCCACCGAGCTGCGCGTCCCGGTCGTGCCGCAGGGCGCCCGCAGCGGCCTGTCCGGCGCCGCCAACGCCAGCGACGGCTGCGTCGTGCTGTCCCTGACCCGGATGGACCGCATCCTGGAGATCAACCCCGTCGACCGCATCGCCGTCGTCGAGCCCGGCGTCGTCAACGCCGCGCTCTCCCGCGCGGTGGACGAACACGGCCTGTGCTACCCGCCGGACCCCTCCAGCTGGGAGATGTGCACCATCGGCGGCAACATCGGCACCGCCTCCGGCGGCCTGTGCTGCGTCAAGTACGGGGTGACCGCCGAGTACGTCCTCGGCCTCGACGTCGTCCTCGCCGACGGCCGCCTGATGTCCACCGGCCGCCGCACCGCCAAGGGCGTCGCCGGGTACGACCTCACCCGCCTGTTCGTCGGCTCCGAGGGCTCCCTCGGCATCGTCGTCCGGGCCGTCCTGGCGCTGCGGCCGAAGCCGCCCGAGCAGCTCGTGCTCGCCGCCGAGTTCCCCTCTGCGGCCGCCGCCTGCGACGCCGTGTGCCGGATCATGGCGGGCGGCCACGTCCCGTCCCTCCTCGAACTGATGGACCGTACGACCGTCAAGGCGGTCAACGACCTTGCCCACATGGGCCTGCCGGAGTCCACCGAGGCCCTCCTGCTGGCCGCCTTCGACACCCCCGACCCCGCCGCCGACCTCGCCGCGGTCGGCGCCCTGTGCGAGGCCGCCGGCGCCACCCAGGTCGTCCCGGCCGACGACGCCGCCGAGTCCCAGATGCTGCTCCAGGCCCGACGGCTCTCCCTCACCGCGCTGGAGGCCGTCAAGGGCACGACCATGATCGACGACGTGTGCGTGCCCCGGTCCCGGCTCGGCGACATGCTGGAGGGCGTCGAGCGCATCGCCGCCGAGTACGGCCTGACCATCGGGGTCTGCGCCCACGCGGGCGACGGCAACACCCACCCGACGGTCTGCTTCGACGCGGCCGACCCCGACGAGTCCCGCCGCGCCCGCGAGTCCTTCGACCGGATCATGGCCCTCGGCCTGGAACTGGGCGGCACCATCACCGGCGAGCACGGCGTGGGCGTGCTGAAGAAGGAGTGGCTGGCGCGCGAGATCGGCCCGGTCGGACTGGAGATGCAGCGCGCGATCAAGCAGGCGTTCGACCCGCTCGGCATCCTCAACCCGGGCAAGCTGTTCTGATCCGCGCGCCGGTGCGGCTCACCGGTCCGGCGGCCCGGCCGGTCCGTCGTCGAGGCCCGGCCGCCCGCCCTCGCTCCCCGGGCCCCGGCGTCACGCGGGTTCACCGGATTTTCTGCCCCGGCTCTGCCGTGGGTGTGAAGTCCGGGCGCGAGGTTGCCCGGAAAGGGGCGGGTCCTGCGGGAGGGGCGGTGCGGGTTGCGCCCGTCTGATAGATGTGGAGGCCCCCCTATCCACCCCCGAGCAGATACGGGACGACGGACATGAGCGCCCCAACCCCGGCCCCCGGCGACGACACGCCCCGCGAAGGGTATTACCCGGACCCGTCCATTCCTGGATATGTCCGGTACTGGAACGGCGCCGCCTGGGTGCCGGGCACCAGCCGGCCGGCGCCCAAGGACGGCGAGCCGCTCGCCCCGCCGCCCGGCGTGCGCCCGGCGGTGCCCTCCGTGGAGGAGACCGGCCCGCACTTCTTCGACGAGGACCCGGTCGAACCCGCCTCCGCCGTCCCGGCCGCGCGGGACGGTGACGCCTCGCCCGCCCCGGACGGCGCCCCCTCCCTCCAGCCCGGCGCCGCCCCCGGCCAGGACGGGCGCGTCGACTGGCCGGCGGCGCGGGGCACCGACCCGGGGGAGCCGCAGTCCGCCGGGGCCGCCGCCGCACCCTCCGTTCCCCGTCCCGCCGACGGTTCCGCCCCGTCCGAGCGGAGCGTCGGCGACACCTTCGTCTTCCGCCGCCCGACCGCCGGACCCGCCGCCACGCCCAACCCCGCACCGGCGGCCCCCGCAGCGGCGGGCGTCCCCGGCGCCCCCGCGAGCCCCGCCGCACCGGGCGCTCCCACGCACAACGCTCCCGGAACCGGCGCCCCGGCCGGTGCTCCGGCCGGCGGTCCCGCCCCGGCCGTGGGTCCCCTGGCACCCGCCCCGGCCGCCGTGCCGGCCCCCCTGTCCGGTCCGCAGCGGGCGGGAGCGGCCATGCCCCGGCAGAGCGCCGTCCCCCAGCCCGCCGCCCCCGCCGCAGGCGTTCCCGGCCAGGGCGCCGTCCCTCAGCCCGCCGCCCCCGCGCCCGCCGTGCCCACCCCCGTCGCCGCCCCGGCGGGCCCCGCCCCCGCCCCCGTGCCTGCCCCTGCCCCTGCCGCTCCCCTCACGCCCGGCCCCGGCGGCCAGTCCTCCTGGGCCCAGCAGGTGCACCGGCTCGCGGAGGCCGCCGGTGACGAGCAGCCCGTCGCTCCGTGGAAGCCGCCGGTCGAGGACCCCTTCCAGGCCGCGGCGCGGCGGCAGTCGGCGGCGCGGCCCGCGGGGCTCGGCAAGCGGCTGGCCGCCCGGCTGGTGGACACCCTGGTCCTCGCGGCCGTCACCTCCGTGGCCGCCGTCCCGCTCGGGATGAAGGCGCTCGACCACGTCGACGAGAAGATCGACGCGGCCAAGCTGTCCGGCCAGACGGTCACGGTCTGGCTGCTGGACGGCACGACCTCCGTCTACCTGGGCGTCGTCCTGGCCGTCCTGCTCCTCTTCGGCGTCGTCTACGAGGCGCTGCCCACCGCCAAGTGGGGCCGCACCCTCGGCAAGAAGCTGTTCGGCCTGGAGGTGCGGGACATCGAGGCGCACGAGGCGCCGTCCTTCGGGGCGGCCCTGCGCCGCTGGCTGGTCTACAGCGTCCCCGGCCTGCTCGCCGTCGGCGTCATCGGCGTCCTGTGGTGCCTGTTCGACCGGCCCTGGCGCCAGTGCTGGCACGACAAGGCGGCGCGTACGTTCGTCGCGGGCTGACTCCCCGCCGGGCCGGAGGGAAAGGGCCGCCCCGGACGGTGCCCGTCCGGCTCCGTACCCCCGGACGGCCGCTCGCCGGATGCGCGGCGGGGGCGTTCGAGGTCGACTCGGGCCATGAGCAGCGAACCGCCCCCCGGCTCCGGTCAGCAGCCGCCGGACGACGACCCGTTCAGGAAGCAGCCCCCGCCGCCCGGCCCGGGCGGCCCTGGCTCCGGCTCGCCGTACGACATCCCGTACGGCGGCGGAGACCAGCCCCCGCCCCACCCCGGCGGCCCCCAGGGCGGCGGCGGTCCCTACGGCGGCGGTGGCCCCTACGGCGGCGGTGGCGGTGACCCGTACGGGGGCGGCCCTCCCGGCGATCCGCTCGCCGGCATGCCCCCGCTCGCCGACAGCGCCAAGCGCACGCTCGCGCGCGTCATCGACATGATCCTGGTGGGCGCCGTGGTGTGGCTGCTCAGCTGGGGGCTGGGCGTCGACGCGTACCGGATGAACGACGAGCAGGTCGGGGCCGGGGTGTCGTTCGGGCAGGCGCTGATCGCCGCCGTGCTCTACATCGCCTACGACACCTTCATGACCGCCCGGACGGGGCAGACCCTCGGCAAGAAGTGGATGGGGCTGCGGGTGGCCAACCTGGACAACGGCGCCACGCCCTCCGTGCAGACCTCGCTGCTGCGGGCGGCGGTGCTGTGGATCCCGTTCGCGTTCTGCTGCGCCTGCGTCTGGACGATCATCTCCGGCGGTTGGAGCTTCTTCGACAAGCCCTACAAGCAGGGCCTGCACGACAAGGCGGCCAAGACGGTGGTGGTCAGCGCGCGTTGACGGTCAGGAGGCCGTCCGCTCCCGCACCGGCTCGCCCCTCTCGCGGGAGGCGGCGGCGGCACCGCCCGCCGTCACCGGCTCCGGGGCGGCGGGCCGAGCGGCCGCGGCCCCGCGCGCCTTGGGCAGCGGGACCGTCAGCGCCACGAGCACGCCGAGGCCGAGCGCGACGACGGCGATGACGGCGATGGCCGCCACCGACGCGCTTCCCCCGTCCGAACTCGTCCCTGACAGCAGCAGCATGGCGAGCGCCGACAAGATCACGGTGCACGAACCGTAGGCGAGCTGTGCGGAGGTCGGACGGGGCATGGCCATCGTGTCCTCGGAAGGGGGGATCGGGGGGAAGGTCGGGCGGTCGGCCTGGCTTTCCGGTGTCTTCCGGGCGTTCTGCCAATCGACTGTAATGGGCTGCCTGCCCGAGGGGAACGAACGGTAAGCGTGACCTGACCAACAGTGCCGGTGCGCGGGGGGCGCACCGAGTCATCCGTCCGCAAAGCGAACAGCGGCTCCGCATAGTGCACTTGATCTGCCCCAGTCAAGGTCTGTCTTTTCCCGCGAACGTCTAGTCAAATGTCGTCACTTGACTACACGCGTTGATCACGCGTGCGCGGACCCGTCATGTCCAGGGCCACTCCTTCCGCGCACGCGGACGCGGGGGAGGATCTCAAGTGACCAGCAGACCCCGGACGTTCCGGGCGGCGGCGACCGCCGTCGTCCTCGCCGCGGCCGCCGCGACGCTCTCCGCCGCGCCGGTGGCGCACGCCGGCCCGGCCACCGGGCCGGCCGCCGTGGACCGGCAGGACCCGCACCCCGCCGAGGGGATGGAGTCGCACGACCTCGACGGCCCGCTCAGCAAGACCCAGGAAGCCCAGCGCCAAGAGGCCCTGAACCAGGTCATATCCGGCCAGGCCGCGGTCACGGAACGCGAGGGTTCGAAGGTCGTCCGGCTCAAGGGCAGGAAGGGCGGCGGAAAGTACGTCGAGCTCGGCCGGGAGAAGACCGACCGGATCTTCACCATCCTGGTCGAGTTCGGCGACCGGACGGACAGCCGCTACGGCGGCGGCCCCGGCCCGCTGCACAACCAGATCGCCCCGCCGGACCGCGCCGGGGACAACTCCACGGCCTGGCAGGCGGACTACGACCGGAAGCACTACGAGGACCTGTACTTCGGGACCGGCGACGGCGTCGAGTCCGTCAAGAAGTACTACGAGAAGCAGTCCTCGGGCCGCTACTCGGTCGAGGGCGAGGTCTCCGACTGGGTCAAGGTCCCCTACAATGAGGCCCGCTACGGCAACAACGCCTGCGGCTCCACCAACTGCCCCAGCGTGTGGAACGTCGTCAGCGACGGCCTGACCGCGTGGGTCGCCCAGCAGAAGGCGGCCGGCCGCACCGACGCCGACATCAAGGCCGACGTCGCGAAGTTCGACGAGTGGGACCGCTACGACTTCGACGGCGACGGCGACTTCAACGAGCCCGACGGCTACGTCGACCACTTCCAGATCGTGCACGCCGGCGAGGACGAGTCCGCGGGCGGCGGGGCGCAGGGCGAGGACGCCATCTGGGCCCACCGCTGGTACGCCTTCGGCACCGACGCCGGCGCCACCGGCCCCGCGCGGAACAAGCTGGGCGGCACGCAGATCGGCGACACCGGCGTCTGGGTCGGCGACTACACCATCCAGCCGGAGAACGGCGGGCTGGGCGTCTTCGCCCACGAGTACGGCCACGACCTCGGCCTGCCCGACCACTACGACACCGCCGGCGGCGACAACTCCACCGGCTTCTGGACGCTGATGTCCGCCGGTTCCTGGCTCGGCACCGGCCGGGGCGAGATCGGCGACCTGCCGGGCGACATGACGGCCTGGGACAAGCTCCAGCTCGGCTGGCTGAACTACGACACGGCCAAGGCCGCGACGGCCTCGCGGCACACGCTGGGTGTCGCCGAGTACAACACCAAGGACAAGCAGGCGCTCGTCGTCGAGCTCCCGGACAAGGCGGTCACCACCGAGATCGTCGCCCCGGCCCAGGGGCGCACCCAGTGGTGGAGCGGCAGCGGCGACAACCTCAAGAACACCCTGACCCGTTCCGTCGACCTCACCGGCAAGGCGTCGGCCGCCCTCACCCTCGACGGCTGGTACGACATCGAGGCCAACTACGACTACCTGTACGCGGAGGTCTCCACCGACGGCGGCGCCGCCTGGACGCCCCTGGACGGCACGGCGGACGGCCAGCCGCTCCCGCGCGACGGCAGCGGCAAGCCGGCGCTGACCGGCAGCGCCGACGCCCACCAGAAGCTGGTGTACCCCCTCGACGCCTACGCCGGCCAGAAGATCGACGTCCGCTTCCGCTACCAGACCGACGGCGGCGTCGCCCTCAAGGGCTTCGCGGCGGACCGGATCACGGTGACGGCGGACGGCGGGACGCTCCTCGCCGACGACGCCGAGAGCGCGGACCCGGCCTGGACGGCGAGCGGCTTCTCCCGCGTCGGCGCGTCCTTCACCAAGGACTACGCCCAGTACTACATCGCCGAGAACCGCCAGTACGTGTCGTACGACAAGACGCTGAAGACCGGGCCGTACAACTTCGGCTTCGCGTCGCGCCCGGACTGGGTGGAGCACTACCCGTACCAGAACGGCCTGCTGATCTGGAAGTGGGACACCTCCCAGGCGGACAACAACACCAGCGTCCACCCGGGCACCGGCCTGCTGCTGCCGGTCGACTCCCACCCGGACGCGCTGCGGTGGTCCGACGGCACGCTGATGCGCAACCGCGTCCAGGCGTACGACTCGCCGTTCAGCCTGTACCGCACGGACGGCATCACCCTGCACAAGGCGGACGCCGCCACCCGCGTCCCGTCCTCGCGGGGCGTGCCGGTCTTCGACGACCACCGCGACGACTACTACGACGAGTCGAACCCCACCGGCGGTGTCCGGGTCACTGACACCAACACCAAGATCAAGATCGTCAAGGAGGCCCGGAACGGCTCCACGATCTCCGTCGAGGTCGGGCCCGCGGTGAAGTAGCGCGCGTTCACGCAGGTCACAGCGCGATCGGCGGCGACCCCCTGGCGGGTCGCCGCCGATCCGTGTTTAGGTGCGTGCTGTGACTGTCTTATTGACACCGGCTGACACGGGGGTGTGACCACATGGCCGCGGGAGGTTTCTGCAAGCTGCCGGACGGCTCGGTGGTCGTGGCGCTCAACCTGCCCGGCCCCGCCGCCGACGGCCCCGGCCGGGTGCGCGTCCTGGTGCACGCCGCGAACCGGGCGCGCGCCCTGACCAGGCTGCGCAACCTCGGACTGCGGGCGGTCTACCTGCGCGGCAACGCCGCCCCGCCGACCCCGGACGAGATCACGGCGGTCCTGCACCACCCGGACGGGCTCATATGGCGCACGGCCCCCGACCACGGGGCGGCGACCGGCCCGGACCTGGTCCAGGAACTGTGGCGCCCCATCCGGGCGCTGCTCGGACGCCCGGCGGCCCGGGCCTGAGCGGGCCGGGGCCCGGCGGGGACGGGCGTACGTCGCTACGGGGCGACCGGCTTGCCGGTCAGCTCCACGCCCGCCTCGCGCATCTCCTCCAGCGCCCGCTCCGTGCTCTCGCCGCCCACCCCGGCGGTGAGGTCCAGCAGCACCTGCGTACGGAACCCCTCGCGCACGGCGTCCAGGGCGGTGGCCCGTACGCAGTGGTCGGTGGCGATGCCGACGACGTCGACCTCGTCGATCTCCCGGGAGCGGAGCCAGTCGGCGAGCGACACCCCGTTCTCGTCCCTGCCCTCGAAGCCGCTGTAGGCCGCCGAGTACGCCCCCTTGTCGAAGACGGCGTCGATCGCGCCGGAGGCGACGACGGGGGCGAAGTTCGGGTGGAAGCCGACGCCCTCCGTGCCGGCGACGCAGTGCGCGGGCCAGGAGTGGACGTAGTCGGGGTGGTCCGCGAAGTGGCCGCCGGGGGCGATGTGGTGGTCCCGGGTGGCCACCACGTGCCGGTAGCCGGCGGGTGCCTGCCCGATCAGCTCGGTGATGGCGGCGGCCACGTCGGCGCCACCGGCCACCGGGAGGCTGCCCCCCTCGCAGAAGTCGTTCTGCACGTCTACGACGATCAAGGCGCGGCGCATGGTCGGTGTCCTTCGGCTCATGGGGGTCACAGATGGGTCGGGGTCGCGGCGGGGAGGCGGCCGGGAGCGAGGCGGCGGCGCCGGGTGCGCGCCCGGCCGGTGAACCTCCGAGCCTATGGCCCCGCCCCGCGCCCCCGGGAGGGGGTACGGCGGGGCGGACGGGCGGCGGGGTCGGGCGTAGGGCGGCGCACCCGCTTTAGCTACCCGAGCGTCCCTGGACGTACTCCGTCGGAATCACGGGTTCCCCGCGCGAGAGCTGGGTGGCGGACAGCGGCAGATTGGCACGGGCGGCCGTGTGCCGCTCCCGCGCCGCGTCCAGCGGCTCCCGTGCGACCACCTCACCGCCCTTGACCAGTTCCACCAGCAGCTGCCGGTCGGCCAGCTCCCCGGGCACCGCCCCGGTGCCGACCACCTCGGCCTCGGCGACCCCGTACGCGTCCAGCCGCCGGGCCGCCCACTTGCGGCCGCCCAGGGAGGTCTTGCCGCCGCTGGACTTCTTGGCCACCGGCACCAGCGCGGCCCGCGGATCGTCGGACTCGGCGCGGGCGACCAGCTTGTAGACCATCGAGGCCGTCGGGTGCCCGGAGCCGGTCACCAGCTGGGTGCCGACGCCGTAGGCGTCCACGGGCGCCGCCGCCAGCGAGGCGATGGCGTACTCGTCCAGGTCCGAGGTCACGATGATCTTCGTGTTCCGGGCGCCCAGCTCGTCGAGCTGCTGCCGCACCCGGTGCGCCACCAGCAGCAGGTCGCCGGAGTCTATGCGCACCGCGCCCAGCTCGGTCCCGGCCACCTCCACGGCCGTGCGGACGGCCTCGCCGACGTCGTAGGTGTCCACCAGCAGCGTCGTGCCCCGGCCGAGGGAGTCCACCTGGGCGCGGAAGGCGTCCCGCTCGTTGTCGTGCAGCAGTGTGAAGGCGTGGGCGGAGGTGCCGACGGTGGGGATGTTGTAGCGGAAGCCGGCGGCCAGGTCGGAGGTGGAGGCGAAGCCGCCGACGTACGCCGCGCGGGCGGCGGCCACCGCGGACAGCTCGTGGGTGCGGCGGGCGCCCATCTCGATCAGCGGGCGGTCCCCGGCCGCGGAGGCCATGCGGGAGGCGGCGGCGGCGATGGCGGAGTCGTGGTTGAGGATCGACAGGATCACGGTCTCCAGCAGCACGCACTCGGCGAAGGAGCCCTCCACCCGCATGATCGGCGAGCCCGGGAAGTACACCTCGCCCTCGGGGTAGCCCCAGATGTCCCCGGAGAAGCGGTAGCCGGCGAGCCAGTCGAGGGTCTGCTGGTCGACGATCCCGCGCCGCCGCAGGAAGTCGAGGACGCCCGCGTCGAAGCGGAAGTTCTCCACCGCGTCCAGCACCCGCCCGGTGCCCGCCACGACGCCGTAGCGGCGCCCGTTGGGCAGCCGCCGCGTGAAGACCTCGAACACACTGCGCCGCCCGGCCGTGCCCGCCTTCAGCGCGCCCTGCAGCATGGTCAGCTCGTACTGGTCCGTGAAGAGCGCCGTCGAGGGGACGTCCACCGGCAGCCCAAGGTCCGCTGTGTTCATGGCGAAGGATCGTACTCCCATTTCGTCAGTCTGACGATTTGCGGGTCCGTTTGTGCGAGTACCCCCCTGTGGTGGCAGCATGGCCTTGTGACGGCAGCCGCACCCATGGAGATCGAGAAGACAGCGTCGGCGGAGGAGGCCTTCGCCGTACCCGAGCCGGACGTGCCGTGGGTGACGATCGTCCACAACGACCCCGTCAATCTCATGAGCTACGTGACGTACGTCTTCCAGACGTACTTCGGCTACTCCAAGGACAAGGCCACCAAGCTCATGCTCGACGTCCACCACAAGGGCCGGGCGGTCGTCTCCAGCGGAACCCGCGAGGAGATGGAACGCGATGTGCAGGCCATGCACGGCTACGGTCTGTGGGCCACCCTCCAGCAGGACCGGAAGTAGCGAATCCCCTCCATGCCCGGACACTTCGAACCGCTCCCCGGCGGCGGCGCGGCCGTCGCCCTCGACGAGGTCGAGATCTCCATCATCCGGTCGCTGGCCGTGCAGCTCCTGGAGCTGATCGGCCCCGGCCCCGCCGAGGAGGCGTCGGGCGACCCGCTCGCCGAGCTCTTCGCCGACGGCCCGAGCGAGCCGCCCTCCGACCCGGTGCTGCGGCGCCTGTTCCCCGACGCCTACACCGACCCCGGGCAGGCGCCCGCCTCGGCGCGGGACGCGGAGGAGCGCCGCGCGTACTCCGCCGAGTTCCGCCGCTACACCGAGAACGACCTGCGCGCCGGAAAGCGCGACAACGCGCTCGCGGTGGTCCGGTCGCTGGACGCGCTGGCCGCTCAGGCGGCGGGCGAGGGCGGGGCCGTGCTCAGGCTGTCGGCGCAGGAGTCCCGGCGGTGGCTGGGCGCGCTCAACGACCTGCGCCTGGCGATCGGGGCCCGGCTGGAGATCACCGACGAGGACGACACCGATCTGCTCTACCGGCTGCCCGACGAGGACCCGCGCAAGCCGATGGTGATGGCCTACCTGTGGCTGGGCGGCCTCCAGGAGACGCTGGTGTCCACGCTCCTGCCCTGAGGGGTCCGCACCCGCTTCGCGGGGCCCTTGCGAGGGGTTCCGCGGGTGCGCGCGGTGCCCGGCGCTTCCTCACGCGGGGTGCCCGGGGCTCCTTGCCAGGGGTGTCCAGGGCTCCTCGCGAACGGCCCGGCCTGCCCCGGGGGCCCTTCTTCCGCTCCGCTGCCGCTTTCGATTCGTTTCGTGTTCGCTCACAGGACGCTCAGATCCGGATAACGATCCGATTACCGCGGAAGCCTTTTACGCCCACTTCTGCCCGTTTCAGACGAATTTTGATGTGGTGCGTCTCACGGCGCGCTGTCCGATCATTGCGACGGCCGTGATAAATCTTCACGACCACCCGCGTGCGCCACCCCTGTGCGCGGGGGGCGCCACCACGCCGGCGGATCGCCGGTTCGGCACAGCTCCATCCACATCCGGGGGGATCGTGACCCGATCCGAGGCCGCTGCGACGGCTCGGATCGCCATGGAGAAAGGCGCACCATTCATGACCTCAGCGCAGGTCGACAAGCATCACGACGGCAATGGGGCCGTGCCGGCCGCGACGGCGGACGGTGGCGAGGGGTACCAGCGGGGGCTCGGTGCCCGCCAGATCCAGATGATCGCCATCGGCGGCGCCATCGGCACCGGCCTGTTCCTCGGCGCGGGCAAGGGCATCTCCAAAGCGGGGCCCAGCCTGATCCTGGCGTACGCCATCGCGGGCTTCGTCATCTTCCTCATCATGCGGGCGCTCGGCGAACTGCTGCTGTACCGCCCGGTGTCCGGCTCGTTCTCGGACTACGCCCGCGAGTTCATCGGTCCCTTCGCGGGCTTCGTGACCGGCTGGACGTACTGGCTGTTCTGGGTGGTCACCGGCATCACCGAGGTCACCGCCGCGGCCGCCTACATGACGTACTGGTGGGACATCCCGCAGTGGCTCTCGGCCCTGATCTTCACCGTCATCCTCTACGGCGCCAACCTGATCTCCGTGAAGCTCTTCGGTGAGCTGGAGTTCTGGTTCTCCATGGTCAAGGTCACCGCGATCATCGGCATGATCCTGATCTGCGCGGGCATCCTGACCCTCGGCTTCTCCGACGCCGGGGACACCGCCTCGGTGAGCCACCTGTGGAGCCACGGCGGCTTCTTCCCCAACGGCATCGGCGAGACCCTCATGACCCTCCAGATGGTCATGTTCGCCTTCCTCGCCGTCGAGCTGGTCGGTGTCACCGCGGGCGAGTCCAAGGACCCCAAGACCGTGCTGCCCAAGGCGATCAACACCGTGCCGTGGCGCATCGCCGTCTTCTACGTCGGCGCGCTCATCATGATCCTCTCGGTCGTGCCGTGGACCCACTTCCAGCCGGGCGTCAGCCCCTTCGTGGCCGCCTTCGAGAAGATGGGCCTGGCCGCCGGCGCGGGCATCGTCAACTTCGTCGTGCTCACCGCCGCCCTGTCGTCCTGCAACTCCGGCATGTACTCCACCGGCCGCATGCTGCGCGACCTGGCGCTCAACAGCCAGGGGCCGAAGCTCTTCACCAGGCTGACGGCCAGCGGCACCCCGCTCATCGGCACGACGTTCTCCGCCGCGCTGATGATGGTGGGCGTCTGGATCAACTACCAGTGGCCCGGCAAGGCGTTCGACTACGTCGTCTCCTTCGCCACCATCTCCGGCATGTGGGCGTGGATCGTCATCCTCATCTGCCAGATCCGCTACCGCGCCAAGGCCGACCGCGGCGAGCTGCCCCGCTCGGAGTTCCGCGCCCCGGGCGCCCCGTACACCAGCTGGTTCGCGCTCGCGTTCATCGCCATGGTGATCGTGATGATGGGCATCGACAAGGACGCCCGCATCTCCCTGTACTGCGCGCCGCTGTGGGGTCTGATCCTCGGCGTCGCCTACTGGGTGCTCAAGCGCCGCAACCCCGAGGCCGCCGCCTTCCGCAGGCGCTGACGGACCTCTCCCGGGACGTCCGGCATGCGGGGACGCCTCAGGGCGTCCCCGCCGGCCGCCGCTCAGGACGTCCGGCATGTGGGCCGTTCCGTACCATCCCTCGGTACGGAACGGCCCTTTGCTTATCCTGGCCGACATGCTGACCATCACCCAGGCCCTGTACGACCAGATCGTCGCCCACGCGCGCGAGGACCACCCCGACGAGGCGTGCGGCGTGATCGCCGGCCCCGTGGGCGCGGGCCGCCCCGAGCGCTTCATCCCGATGCTGAACGCCGCCCGCTCGCCCACCTTCTACGAGTTCGACTCGCAGGACCTGCTCAAGCTCTACCGCGAGATGGACGACCGCGATGAGGAACCGGTCGTCATCTACCACTCCCACACCGCCACCGAGGCATACCCCTCCCGCACCGACATCTCCTACGCCAACGAGCCCGGCGCCCACTACGTCCTGGTGTCCACCGCGGACGCCGACGGCGTCGGCGAGTTCCAGTTCCGCTCGTTCCGGATCGTCGCGGGCGAGGTCACGGAGGAGGAGGTCAAGGTGGTGGAGTCGTACTGACCCGCACCGCGGCCCGCACCCCCGGTCTCGCCCTGCGGATGCCCGCCGTCCGGCTGGTGAGATCACATTCCGGAGGACGGACCGGGAATCGATACGATGAGCCCATGGTTCTTCTCGACGTGAGCGAAAAGGCGCCGGGCACGCTGCTCGTGGCGCGGCTGCACGTCGACCTGTGCAGGCTGAACAGCGCCATCTGTTGACCCTCCGCCGCCGTACGGCCGTGAGCCGCCGCGGCGTGCCACCGCGCGCGCCGCCGCGCGCCCTTCGAACCTCCGACATCTCCCGACAGGAGCCCTGAGCCATGGCCATCGAGGTCCGCATCCCGACCATCCTCCGCCAGTACACCGACGGCCAGAAGGCGGTGGAGGGCAACGGGAACACCCTCGCCGAGCTGTTCGCCGACCTCGACACCCGTCACGCGGGCATCCAGGACCGCATCGTGGACGGCGGTCAGCTGCGCCGCTTCGTCAACGTCTACCTGAACGACGAGGACGTCCGCTTCCTCGACGGCATCGACACCAAGCTGTCCGACGGCGACAACGTCACGATCCTGCCGGCGGTGGCCGGCGGTATGGCCTGATCGGCGATGCGTTACGACTCCCCGCTCGCCGCGGTCGGCAACACCCCCCTGGTGCGCCTGCCGCGGCTGTCGCCGTCCGACGACGTCCGCGTCTGGGCCAAGCTGGAGGACCGCAACCCCACCGGCTCGATCAAGGACCGCCCGGCCCTGCACATGATCGAGCAGGCGGAGAAGGACGGCCGCCTCACCCCGGGCTGCACCATCCTGGAGCCGACCAGCGGCAACACCGGCATCTCGCTGGCCATGGCGGCCAAGCTCAAGGGCTACCGCATCGTGTGCGTGATGCCCGAGAACACCTCGCAGGAACGCCGGGACCTGCTCGGCATGTGGGGCGCGGAGATCATCTCCTCGCCGGCCGCGGGCGGCTCCAACACCGCCGTACGGGTCGCCAAGGAACTGGCCGCCGAGCACCCGGACTGGGTGATGCTCTACCAGTACGGCAACCCGGGCAACGCCGGTGCCCACTACGCGACCACCGGCCCGGAGATCCTCGCCGACCTGCCCTCCGTCACCCACTTCGTCGCGGGGCTCGGCACCACCGGCACCCTGATGGGCGTCGGCCGCTATCTGCGCGAGCACAAGCCGGACGTGAAGATCGTCGCCGCCGAACCGCGCTACGACGACCTCGTGTACGGCCTGCGCAACCTCGACGAGGGCTTCGTCCCCGAGCTGTACGACGCCTCCGTCCTGACCACCCGCTTCTCGGTCGGCTCCGCCGACGCCGTCACCCGCGCCCGCGAACTCCTCCAGCAGGAAGGAATCTTCGCGGGCGTCTCCACCGGCGCCGCCCTGCACGCCGCCCTCGGCGTCGGGAACAAGGCGGTCAAGGCGGGGGAGCGGGCGGACATCGTCTTCGTCGTCGCCGACGGCGGCTGGAAGTACCTGTCCACCGGCGTCTACACCGCGGCCACCACCGAGGAGGCCATCGAGACCCTCCAGGGCCAGCTCTGGGCCTGAGGGCCGCTCACGTCGCCAGGTGACGGACCTGGTCCCACAGGGCCGGGTCCACCACCCCCACCCGGCGGCGGAAGTCCCGTACCGGGACCTCCCGCAGCTCGTCCGTCTCCAGGAAGCTGGTCCGGCCCCGCGCGTCGCCGACCGAGCCCGGCGGCAGCGGGATCACCCCCGCGCGCTCGTCCCGGTACCGGCTGGTGATCTTGGCCACCCGCGCCCGCCGCCCGTGCACCGAGATCACCAGGCACGGCCGGTCCTTCGCGCCCGCCCGGTCCTCGTAGGGCACGGCCGCCCACCAGATCTCCGCCGGCCGCGGCCGGACCCCGCGCACCGTGCGTACCGCCGGGCGTCCCGGCGGATGCCCCGGCGGCCCCGAACGGCGCGCCCCGCGCCGGCCCGGGCCCCAGCCGTCCACCAGCGCGACGACGAGCGCGAGCACCACCACCGCCGCGAGCGCCGGCCACCAGGACGTGTCCATACGACGACGGTACCGGCGTGCGCCCCCGACGCGCGCCCCGCGCCCTTCCCCGGTGCCTCGCATCCAGCCGAACCGGTGACACCACAGGTGAGTTCGCCCACAACGGCCCCTGGCGGAGGAGCGACCCGACGTTCCGCGCCTTACGCTCGACGGACCGCACGACCCCCGTTTCTTCACACAACCGCCAGCGGAGGTTTCTGCTTCATGAAGCTCACCGTCGTCGGCTGCTCGGGGTCGTTCCCGTCCGCGGAATCGGCCTGCTCGAGCTACCTCGTCGAGGCCGACGGCTTCCGGCTGCTCCTCGACATGGGCAACGGCGCCCTGGGCGAGCTGCAGCGCCACTGCGGTCTCTACGACCTCGACGCGATCTTCCTCAGCCACCTGCACGCCGACCACTGCATCGACATGTGCGCCTACTTCGTGGCGCGCTACTACCGGCACGACGGAGGCCGCTGCGCCCCGCTGCCCGTCTACGGACCCGAGGGCACCGAGCACCGGCTGACCACCGCCTACGCCGACACCCCCACCGCCTCCTCCATGAGCGAGGTCTTCGACTTCCACACGGTCAAGCCGGGCACCTTCGAGATCGGCCCGTTCACCGTGCACACCGAACGCGTCGCCCACCCCGTGGAGGCCTACGGCATCCGCGTCGAACACGGCGGCCGGTCGCTCACGTACTCCGGCGACACCGGGGTCAGCGCGGCCCTGGACGAACTCGCCCGGGAGGCCGACCTGTTCCTGTGCGAGGCCGCCTTCACGCACGGCAAGGAGAACATCCCGGACCTGCACCTCAACGGCCGCGAGGCGGGCGAGACCGCCACCCGCGCCCGCGCCCGGCGCCTGGTCCTCACCCACATCCCCCCGTGGACCGACCCCGAGGTCAACCTGACCGACGCCCGCGCGGTCTTCGGCGGGCCGGTGGAGCTGGCGGTGCCCGGAACGTCGTACGAGATCTGACCGGCCGGACCCAGACGGACCGGACGGACGCGGAGGATGCGGCGAAGGCCCCGGAACCGATGCCGGTTCCGGGGCCTTGGCCTGTACGGCGGGGAGGCGGTTACTTGGCCTCGGCCTTCCGCAGCTCCGCCAGCTCCTCGTCGGACTCACGGCCCGGCGTGGGCAGGTTGAACTTGGTGATCGCGAAGCGGAAGACGACGTAGTAGACCGCCGCGAAGCACAGGCCGACCAGGACCAGGCCCCACGGGTTGGTCGCGATGCCCAGGTTCAGGAAGAAGTCGACCGCGCCGGCGGAGAAGCCGAAGCCGTCCTTCATGCCCAGCGCCCAGGTCAGCGCCAGCGAGACACCGGTCAGGACCGCGTGGACGGCGTACAGCACCGGGGCGATGAACATGAACGTGAACTCGATCGGCTCGGTGACACCCGTGACGAACGAGGTGAGCGCCAGGGAGAACATCATGCCGCCGACGACCTTGCGGCGCTCGGGACGGGCGCAGTGCACGATGGCCAGGCAGGCGGCCGGCAGGGCGAACATCATGATCGGGAAGAAGCCGGTCATGAACTGGCCGGCGGTCGGGTCACCCGCCAGGAAGCGGGCGATGTCACCGCTCTTGCCCTCGAACTCGCCCGCCTGGAACCACGGGAAGGAGTTGAGCAGGTGGTGCATGCCGATCGCGATCAGCGCACGGTTGGCGACACCGAAGATGCCCGCGCCGACGGCGCCCGAGCCGACCAGCCACTCGCCGAAGTTGTGCAGCCCCGTGCCGAGGACCGGCCAGATGTACCCGAAGACGATGCCGAGCACCAGGCCCGCGAAGGCCGACAGGATCGGCACCAGACGACGGCCGCCGAAGAAGCCGGCCCAGTCGGGCAGCTTGGTGCGGTGGAAGCGCTGGTAGAGCAGGGCGACGACCAGGCCCATCACCACGCCGCCGAGGACCTTGGCGTCCACCGGAGCGTCCACCAGGGCGACCTTGCCGTCGATGACCTTCTCGACCTGGGGCAGGTTCTCGTCGGTGAAGGTGGCCAGCACGTTCTTGAAGACCAGGTAACCGACGACCGCGGCGAGCGCCGTGGAACCGTCCGACTTCTTCGCGAAACCGATCGCGATGCCCACGGCGAACAGCAGCGCCATGTTGTCGAGGATGGCGTTGCCGCCGGCCGCCATGAAGCCCGCGATCTTCGTCAGGAAGGCGGGGAACTCCGGGCGGCCCAGCATGTCGGGGTTGCCGAGGCGCACCAGCAGGGCGGCGGCGGGCAGTACCGCCACCGGCAGCATGAGGCTGCGGCCGATGCGCTGCAGCACGGCCATCACACCGGCGCCCTTCTTACCGGCCGCCGGGGCGGCGCTGGCGGTGGTCACAACTTCCTCCAGTGGGCATGGCGCCGCCCGGGAACAAGGAAGGGGGGACGGCGGCGTCTCCTAACCAGCGGCGGGGCACCCGGTCCCGGATGGCGCCGCATGGTCTACACCAGTAGTGGTGTAGACCTGTTGTAGCACGATGAAGGGTACATAAGGAACCCGCGATTCCAGCGACGAAAGCGTCACGCGCAGTGCCCGGGGACGGTATGCCGAAGGCCCCCGGACCGGGGGTCCGGGGGCCTGGGAAGACCGGGGGAAAAGCGTACGCGGGTCCTACGCCTTCGTGACGTCCTCCACCTCCTCCTCCGGTTCCCGCCCCGGGGTCTTGAGATCGAACTTCGTGATCGCGAACCGGAAGACGACGTAATAGACGGCCGCGAAACACAGACCGATCGGAATGATCAGCCAGGGCCGCGTCGCCAGATTCCAGTTGATCACGTAGTCGATCAGCCCGGCCGAGAAACTGAACCCGTCCTTGACCCCGAGCCCCCACGTCACCGCCATCGACACCCCGGTCAGCACCACGTGGAACGCGTAGAGCGCCGGCGCGATGAACAGGAACGAGTACTCCAGCGGCTCCGTGATCCCGGTGACGAACGACGTCAGCGCCACCGACAGCATCAGCCCGCCCACCTCCTTGCGGCGGTGCGGCTTGGCGCAGTGGGTGATCGCCAGCGCCGCCGCCGGCAGCGCGAACATCATGATCGGGAAGAAGCCCGAGGTGAACTGGCCCGCGCCTGGATCGCCCGCCAGGAACATGTTGATGTCGCCGTGCACGGTCGTCCCGTCCGGCTTGGTGTAACTGCCGAACTGGAACCAGATGGGCACGTTCAGGAACTGGTGCAGACCGATCACCAGCAACGCCCGGTTGGCGAGGCCGAACACGCCCGCGCCCCACGCGCCCAGATCGCTCAGCCAGTCGCTGAAACTCTCCAGCGCGTTCCCGATCGGCGGCCACACCCACAGGCACAGCGCCGCGAAGAGGATCGCCACGAACGCCATGATGATCGGCACCAGCCGGCGGCCGTTGAAGAATCCCAGCCAGTCCACCAGTTTCGTACGGTGGAAGCGCCGCCAGAAGTACGCCGCCATCAACCCCATGACGATCCCGCCGAAAACCCCGGGATTCTGGTAGGTGAAAGCCGTCACCGACCCGTCCGCCAGCCGGCAGCCCACATTCGGTACCGCCTCCGATCCCCCGGGGCAGTCCTCGGGGAACTGGCGCAGCACATTGAAATAGACCAGGAACCCCGCCACCGCCGCCAGCGCCGTCGAACCGTCGGCCTTCTTCGCCATGCCGATCGCCACGCCCACGCAGAACAGCAGCGGCAGTCCCAGGGAGCCGTCCAGCAGCGCCCCGCCGGCCCCCGTCATCACCTTGGAGACCGACGTCCAGCCCAGCCCGTCCTTCCCGAACACGTCCGGCTGCCCGAGCCGGTTCAGGATGCCCGCGGCGGGCAGCACGGCGATCGGCAGCTGAAGGCTGCGGCCCATCTTCTGCAACCCTTGGAACAGACTGTTCCAGCGGGCGCGAGCGGGACTGTCCACGCTGTCGGAACTCATCCGGTCTCCATCCGGTCCGCTGAAACGGGGAGGCGGTTTGGCGGCCGTCCGACCGGTGGTGTAGACCAGTTGGCGACGGTTCCGCTGTCGTGACGCCATCATTCGGTACAGACCGCATGACCGCTCGCGAAGATGGGCCAACTGTGGGTTACTGCGACAAAGCGGTTCGGATCAGGGAGAAAGAACATGGCCAGCAAGGCTGAGAAGATCGTTGCCGGGCTCGGCGGCATCGACAACATCGAAGAGGTCGAGGGCTGCATCACCCGGCTCCGCACCGAGGTCGCCGACGCCTCGCTCGTCGACGAGGCCGCGCTCAAGGCCGCCGGCGCCCACGGCGTCGTCAAGATGGGCACCGCCATCCAGGTCGTCATCGGCACCGACGCCGACCCGATCGCGGCGGAGATCGAAGACATGATGTGAGCGCCCGCGGGCCCGCACCGGCCCGCGACCTCACCGCCGTACGGGCCCCCTCCCCCCGCGGGACGGGGCCCTCGCGCGTGTCGGGCTAGGCTCGCCGCATGTCACGCATCGACGGCCGCACCCCCGAACAGCTCCGCCCCGTCACCATCGAACGCGGCTGGAGCAAGCACGCCGAAGGCTCCGTCCTCGTCTCCTTCGGCGACACCAAGGTCCTGTGCACCGCCTCCGTCACCGAAGGCGTCCCCCGCTGGCGCAAGGGCAGCGGCGAAGGCTGGGTCACCGCCGAATACTCCATGCTGCCCCGCGCCACCAACACCCGCGGCGACCGCGAGTCCGTCAAGGGCAAGATCGGCGGCCGCACCCACGAGATCAGCCGCCTCATCGGCCGCTCCCTGCGCGCCGTCATCGACTACAAGGCCCTCGGCGAGAACACCATCGTCCTCGACTGCGACGTCCTCCAGGCCGACGGCGGCACCCGCACCGCCGCCATCACCGGCGCCTACGTCGCCCTCGCCGACGCCGTCGCCTGGGCCCAGGCCAAGAAGATCGTCCGGGCCGGACGCCGTCCCCTCACCGGCACCGTCGGCGCCGTCTCCGTCGGCATCGTCGGCGGCGTCCCCATGCTCGACCTCTGCTACGAAGAGGACGTGCGCGCCGAGACCGACATGAACGTCGTCTGCACCGGCGACGGACGCTTCGTCGAGGTCCAGGGCACCGCCGAGGCCCAGCCCTTCGCCCGCGAGGAACTCGACGCCCTCCTCGACCTCGCCGTCGGCGGCTGCACCGAACTGGCCACCCTCCAGCGCAAGGCGCTTGATACGGTCCTCGAAAGGTAAAGAGCACACCAAGCGGGGGCGAACGCGAGGCGGCCGGGCGCGCAACTCGGCCGCCCGCCACCGCGTCCTTACGCACACAGGCGCACCCGCCAGCACACCGCCCGAACGGGAGGACCGCACCCATGGCCGCGACCCGCAGCCGCCGCCGCACCGCCATCGCCGCCGCGGCCCTGGCCGCCACCGCCCTCACCGCCGCCCTGGCCACCGGCTGCGACGCCGTCGACAAGGCGCTCGACTGCGTCCAGACCGCCGACGCCATCGCCGACAGCGTCACCGAGCTCCAGCAGGCCGTGGAGAACGCCGCCGACGACCCCGCCCGGCTCCGGGAGTCCCTCGACTCCATCGAGAAGAACCTCAACAAGATCGGCGACAGGACCGACGACGCCGACGTCAACCAGGCCGTCGACGACCTCGGCAAGGCCGTCGGCAACGTCCGCACGGCCGTCGAGAACGGCGACGCCACTCCCGACATCGGCCCGGTCACCGACGCGGCCGGCGAGCTGACCCGGGTCTGCACGCCGTGAGCGAGCGGTCGTGGGGACCGGAATACTGGACCCCATGACCCGCTTGATCCTCGCCACCCGCAACGCCGGAAAGATCACCGAGCTGAAGGCCATCCTGGCCGAGGCCGGCCTGCCGCACGAGCTGGTGGGCGCCGACGCCTACCCCGAGGTACCCGACGTGAGGGAAACGGGCGTCACCTTCGCCGAGAACGCCCTGCTCAAGGCCCACGCCCTCGCCCAGGCCACCGGCCTGCCCGCCGTCGCCGACGACTCCGGCCTGTGCGTCGACGTCATGAACGGCGCCCCCGGCATCTTCTCCGCCCGCTGGGCCGGCCGCCACGGCGACGACAAGGCCAATCTCGACCTGCTCCTGGCCCAGCTCGCGGACATCGCCGACGAACACCGTGCCGCCCACTTCGCCTGTGCCGCGGCCCTCGCCCTGCCCGACGGCACGGAACGGGTCGTCGAGGGCCGGCTGCGGGGCGTCCTGCGCCACGAGCCCGCCGGCTCGGGCGGCTTCGGCTACGACCCGATCCTCCAGCCGGAGGGCGAGACGCGCACCTGCGCGGAGCTGACGGCGCAGGAGAAGAACGCCATCAGCCACCGGGGGAAGGCGTTCCGGGCGCTGGTACCGGTGGTGCGGGAGCTGCTGGGCTGAAACGCCGAACGCCGAACGCCGAACGCCGAACGATGAACGAAGGGGCCGTCCGTTTCGGACGGCCCCTTCGCCGCATGGGCCCGGTGGGACTCGAACCCACGACACACCGGACCTAAACCGGCGCCCTCTGGCCAGCTGGGGTACGGGCCCGCAGCGCCGCCTACTCTACTGGGCGGCGGCCGCGGCGTTGCGCCGCCTGGGAACGGGACCTCAGATCCCCAGATCCTTGATGACCTTGGCCACGTGCCCGGTCGCCTTCACGTTGTACAGGGCCCGCTCGACCTTGCCCTCCGCGTCCACGATCACCGTGGAGCGGATGACGCCGACGACCGTCTTGCCGTACAGCTTCTTCTCGCCGAAGGCGCCGTACGCCTCCAGCACGGACTTGTCCGGGTCGGCGAGGAGCGTGACCTTCAGCGATTCCGCCTCGCGGAACCTGGCCAGCTTCTCCGGCTTGTCGGGCGAGATGCCGACGACGTCGTAGCCGGCACCGGCCAGGAGGTCCAGGTTGTCCGTGAAGTCGCAGGCCTGCTTCGTGCAGCCCGGGGTGAGGGCGGCGGGGTAGAAGTAGACGATGACCTTGCGGCCCTGGTAGTCGGAGAGGGACACCTCGTTGCCGTCGGCGTCCTGGAGGGTGAAGGCGGGGGCCACGTCCCCGGGCTGGAGTCGCTCGCTCATCGATCTAGCGTAACCGGGGGTCCTGACCGTGCGGCGCGGCGGGAAGCTGACAGACTGTCCAGAACAGCATCAGCTTCACTTCGGAGGCCGTACGGTGGCGGACACGTCGGACACGAGAACCCCGGCGCAGATCGAGGCGGACATCAGGCGCCGTCGCGAGGTGCTGGCCGAGACGCTCGACGAGATCGGGGTGCGCGTGCACCCCAAGACGATCATGGGGGACGCGAAGGCCAAGGTGGTCGCCAACGTCGATCACACGCTCGGCCGGGCCTACGTCGGCGTCAATCGCGCGGTCAGCGATGTGAGGGCGCGGTTCGTGGACGAGGAGGGCGCGCCCCGGATGGAGCGGATCGTGCCCGTCGCCCTCGTCGTGGTCGGCGTGGTGGGGCTGCTCGCCCTCGGCGGCCGGCGGCGCAAGAGCTGACAAAGGCCGGTTTCGGGCCACCCACCCGTCCACGGACTCGTCGAAGGCAGGTAGGTTCAGGGGCGTGAGCGCCAACAGAAACGAGCACAGCACCCAGCACGACAAGCTGCCCATCCGGATGCTGCACGACCGCGTACTCGTGCGGCAGGACACGAGCGAGGGCGAGCGGCGTTCGGGGGGCGGAATCCTGATTCCCGCCACGGCGGCGGTCGGCCGCCGGCTGGCGTGGGCCGAGGTGGTCGCCGTGGGCCAGAACGTGCGGACCGTGGAGCCGGGCGACCGGGTCCTGTTCGACCCGGAGGACCGCGCCGAGGTGGAGGTGCGGGGAGTCGCGTACGTGCTGATGCGCGAGCGCGATCTGCACGCCGTGGCCGCGGACCGGTTCGAGGGGTCGGAGGACTCGACCGGGCTGTACCTGTAGGCGTCCGGGCCGTGGCCGCGCGCCTCGGCAGATCAGCAGATCTGTGGTCCCGCGGTTCGTCGGCCGTGGGCGCCCGAAGGGGCCGGTGACCAGCGTCACCGGCCCCTTCGGCCTTTCTTTGCTACGTTGGAAGGACCCCGACGAGACGCGCCGTACCGGGTGAAGGCAAAGACGACGCACCCCGTTCCGTTCTTATGCCGTTCGCTTTCGGAGGTGCCGTCATGGCCTGGGTTCTGCTGATCGTCGCGGGTCTGCTCGAGGTCGGCTGGTCGATCGGGATGAAGTACACCGACGGCTTCACCCGCCTCGTCCCCAGTCTGCTCACCGGAGCCGGCATCGTCGGCAGCATGGTGCTGCTGTCGTACGCCGCCCGTACCCTGCCCATCGGCACCGCCTACGGCGTGTGGGTCGGCATCGGGGCGGCCGGTGCGGCGGTGCTCGGCATGGTGGTGCTGGGTGAGCCGGCGACCGCCGCCCGGATCTTCTTCATCTGTCTGCTGCTGGTCGCCGTGGTGGGGCTGAAGGCGACCTCCGGTCACTGACCGGGAACCGTCACTCGCGGCGGTACTGGGGCTGCGGAGCCCCGGCCGTCGGCCCGGCGCCGCCGTCCCCGGTGCCGCCCTCCGGCGTGCCGCCGCCGGTGTCGCCGCCCTCGCCGGTGCCGTCCTGCGGGGCGCCCGTGCCGCTGCCGGGCGCCGTCCCGCCGGTCGGGACGGCGGCCGCGCCGCCGTCCTCGGCGCCGCTGCCCTCGGTCGCGGCGCCGTCCCCGGTGCTTTGGCTCGGCTCCGGCGACGGGCTGGCGCCCTCCGGCCGGCCCGACGGGGTGGCGGCGTCGGTGGGCTCGCCCGAGCCCGCGCCGGCCGAGGGGCTCGCGGGCAGGGGCTGCACGGTGTCGGCGCCGGCCTGGAGCCGGAGGTCGAAGTCGCGGACCGGCTCGCCCTTCAGCGCGTCCCGGGTGTACTGGGCCCAGATGTCGGTGGGCGCGCCGCCGCCGTTGATCCGCGGCAGGCCCATCACGCCGTACAGCGACTTGTGCCGGGCGGTCACCGGGTCCTGGCCCATGACGGCGACGACGGTGGCGAGGTCGGGGGTGTAGCCCGCGAACCAGGCCGCCGTGTCCTCCTCCGCGGTGCCGGTCTTGCCCGCCGCGGGGCGGCCGGCGTTCTGGGCGGCGGTGGCGGTGCCGTTCTGGACGACGCCGCGCAGCACGGAGGTGGTGGTGTCGGCGGCCTGGCGGCTGACGGCCTGCCGCTCCTGCCGGGCGGGCAGCTCGATCTCCTGCTTGCCGTCCTTGGTGACCTTCTCGACCAGCGTGTACGTGCCGTGCTCGCCGTGGTTGGCGAGCGTGGCGTAGGCCTCGGCCATGTCGAGCACGCTGGCGGTCGCCGTGCCCAGGGCGATGGACGGGCTCGGGTACATGTTGGGGGTGTCGGCCGGCAGCCCGAGGTCGACCGCGGTCTGCTTGACCTTGTCGGAGCCGACGTCGACCGCCATCTGCGCGTAGACCGCGTTCACGGACTTGTCGGTGGCCTCGCGGACGGTGATGCCGCCGTAGGAGTGCTGGTCCTCGTTCTCGGGGGCGTAGTAGCCGCCGTCCCAGCCCTGCACGGGCCGCTTGTTGGTGCCGTCGTAGACGGTGTTCGGGGTGATCGCGCGGCCGTCCTGGGTGCGGGATCCGTTCTCGACGGCCGAGGTGAACACGAACGGCTTGAAGGTGGAGCCGACCTGGAAGTCGCGGCGGGTGGCGTTGGGGGTGTACTGCTTCACGTAGTCGATGCCGTTGTACATCGCGACGACCTTGCCGGTCTTCGGGTCGACGGAGGCACCGCCCGCGCGGACGTAGGTGTCGACCTCGCGGTTGGGGTCGAGCTTCGACATCAGCTGGTCGTCGACGGCCTTGACGAAGGCGTCCTGCTTGTCCTTCTCCAGGGTGGTGGTGATGCGGTAGCCGCCCGCGTCGAGGGACTCCTCGTCGACGATCTTGTTCTTGATCAGGTAGTCCGTGACGATCTGGACGATGTAGCCGCGCTGCCCGGACAGGCCGGTGGAGACGGTGGTCTCCTTCGGCATGGGGAACGTCATGCCGTCCCGCTCGGACCGGGTGAGCCAGCCCTTCTTGACCATGCCGTCCAGGACGTAGTTCCAGCGGCTCTGGGCGGCGGCCTTGTTCTCCGGGTGGGCGATGACGTCGTACTCGCTGGGCGCGTTGAGCAGGGCGGCGAGGTAGGCGCCGCGGGCCGGGTCCAGGTCGGTGGCGTCCACGCCGTAGTACGCCTGGGCGGCGGCCTGGATGCCGTAGGCGTTGCGGCCGAAGTAGCTGGTGTTGAGGTAGCCCTCCAGGATCTCGTTCTTGCTCTTCTCGCGGTCCAGCTTGATCGCGATGAAGAACTCCTTCACCTTGCGGGTGACGGTCTGCTCCTGGCCCAGGTAGTAGTTCTTGACGTACTGCTGGGTGATGGTCGAGCCGGACTGCTTCCCCTTGCCGGTGGCGGTGTTCCAGGCGGCGCGGATCATGGCGGTGGGGTCGACGGCGGACTCGGTGTAGAAGTCGCGGTCCTCGGCGGCCAGCACGGCGTGCTGGGCGTCCTTGGAGATATGGGCGAGCGAGACGCTCTCCCGGTTGACCTCGCCGTCGCGCGCGAGCTGGCTGCCGTCGGCGTACAGGAAGACGTTGCTCTGCTTGGTGGCGAGCGCGTTGGCGGGCGGGATCTTGACCAGCGAGTAGCCGAGGAAGAGGCCGCCGGCCAGCAGCACCAGGCCGACGACGCAGACGGCCAGCGTCATCCGCCAGGTGGGGAACAGCCGGCGCCAGCCGGTGCGCCTGCGTGTGGTCGGCTTGTCGCCTCCGGGTTCGTCGGCCGCCTGGGGCGTGCCCGGTGCCCAGCCCTTGTTCGGCTGCTGCGGCTCGTCGCTCATGTCGTGCACGGACTCCTGTTGTCGCGTCGTACGTTCCCGTACGGCCTCGTACGCCAAATGCGTCCCCCCTGAAGACTCCCGCACCGCGCGTTCCGTTCCCGGTGACCGGCGCGCACGCGAAAAATCCCGTGGCTCGCCGACGGCCGGCGCACTAGGCTCCTGCGCTTCGGTGCCCGGCGGGTCAGGAGGGCGGTGGGTGTGGGCGCGGGGCGGTTGTACGCGGCCGTGGCGGCGGGGGGCTTCCGACGGTACGCGACCTATCGGGCGGCCACTGCGGCCGGGGTGTTCACCAACACCGTCTTCGGACTGATCCTGGTCCAGGTCCATCTGGCCCTGTGGGCGCGGAATCCGCAGCTCGGGGGGTACGACCAGGCGCAGGCGGTCACCTATGTGTGGCTCGGCCAGGCGTTCTTGTCCACGCTGGCGATCGGCGGCGGGGGCGTCGAGGACGAACTGATGGAACGCATCCGGACGGGTGATATCGCCGTCGACCTGTACCGGCCGGCCGATCTCCAGCTGTGGTGGCTGGCCGCCGATCTGGGCCGGGCGCTGTTCCAGCTGCTGGGGCGCGGGGTGGTGCCGTTCGCCGTCGGGGCGCTGTTCTTCCCGGCCCGGCTGCCCGGGGACGTGGCGGCCTGGGCGGCGTTCGCGGTCGCGGTGGCGCTGGCGATGGTGGTGAGCTTCGCGATCCGGTTCCTGGTGGCGCTGTCGGCGTTCTGGCTGCTGGACGGCACGGGGGTGCTGCAACTGGCGTGGATCGCGGCGTTCTTCTGCTCGGGGATGCTGCTGCCGCTGAACGTGTTCCCGGGGGCGCTCGGGGAGGTCGTACGGGCCCTGCCGTGGTCGTCGCTGCTCCAGGGACCGGCGGATGTGCTGCTGGGGGAGGCCGATCCGCTGGGCACGTACGCCTTCCAGGCCGGGTGGGCGCTGGCGCTGCTGGCGGCGGGGCGGCTGGTGCAGTCGGCGGCGACCCGGAGGGTGGTGGTGCAGGGTGGGTGAGGCGGGCGTGCGGCCGCGCGACGGCGGCGGCCCGGGCGGTGTGGCGCGGGGGCCGGGTGGCGGCCGGGTGGCCGAGGGGCTGCGGGCCTACCTGCTGATCGCGGCGATGTGGATCCGCTCCACGATGGCCTACCGGGCGTCCTTCGTGATGACCACGGTGGCGAGTTTCGTGGTGACCGGGCTGGACTTCGTCGCGATTTTGCTGATGTTCTCCCGGGTGGAGGCGCTCGGCGGCTGGTCGCTGCCGGAGATCGCCTTCCTGTACGGCCTGTCCAATCTCGCCTTCGGACTCGCCGACCTCGCGATCGGCTCGGTGGAGCGGCTGGGGCGCCGGGTGCGGGACGGCACGCTGGACACGCTGCTGGTGCGCCCGGCGCCGGTGCTGGCGCAGCTGGCGGCGGACCGGTTCGCGCTGCGCCGCGTGGGCCGGCTCGCGCAGGGCGCGCTGGTGCTGGGCTGGGCGCTGGCGGCGGTCGAGGCGGACTGGACGCCGGACAGGCTGCTGCTGATGCCGGTGATGGTGGTGAGCGGGGCGGCGATCTTCTGCGCGGTGTTCGTGGCGGGGGCGGCGTTCCAGTTCGCGGCCCAGGACGCGGCCGAGGTGTCGAACGCGTTCACCTACGGCGGGACGACGCTGCTCCAGTACCCGCCGGTGCTGTTCGCGCAGGAGCTGGTGCGGGGGGTGACGTTCGTGCTGCCGCTGGCGTTCGTCAACTGGCTGCCGGCGTCGTATGTGCTGGGGCGGCCGTATCCGCTGGATCTGCCGTCGTGGACGGCGTTCGCCTCGCCGGTGGCCGCCGGGGTGTGCTGCGCGCTGGCCGGGCTGGCGTGGCGGGCGGGGCTGCGTTCCTACCGGAGTACGGGGAGCTAGGGATCATGGACGACGGTTTCATCGTGCTCGACGGGGTCGAGAAGGTCTTCGACGTGCGCCGCAGGACGGGCTTCCTCAAACGGGAGCGGCGGCGGGTGCGGGCGGTGGACGGGCTGTCGTTCACCGTGGCGCGGGGGGAGATGGTCGGCTACATCGGGCCGAACGGCGCCGGGAAGTCCACCACGATCAAGATGCTCACCGGCATCCTCACCCCGAGCGGGGGCCGGCTGCGGGTGGCCGGCATCGACCCCTCCCGGGAGCGGACCCGGCTGGCGCACCGCATCGGGGTGGTGTTCGGGCAGCGTACGACCCTGTGGTGGGATCTGCCGCTGATCGACTCCTACCGGCTCGCGCACCGCATGTACCGCATCCCGGACGCCCGCTACCGGGAGAACCTCGACCGGTGCGTGGAACTGCTCGGACTGGGCGGTCTGCTGGACGTCCCGGTGCGGCAGCTGTCGCTGGGCCAGCGGATGCGCGGCGACATCGCGGCGGCCCTGCTGCACGATCCGGAGGTGCTCTACCTCGACGAGCCGACGATCGGCCTGGACGTGGTCTCCAAGGGGAGAGTGCGGGAGTTCCTGCGGGACCTGAACGCCGAGCGCGGCACCACGGTGCTGCTGACCACGCACGACCTCCAGGACATCGAGCAGCTGTGCTCGCGGGTGATGGTCATCGACCACGGGCGGCTGATGTACGACGGCCCGGTGGCCGGGCTGCACGAGGCGGGGGAGAGCGAACGGACCCTGGTGGTGGACCTGGCGCGGGAGCTGCCCCCGATCGACGCCCCGGCACCGGCGCGGGTGGTGCGGGTGGAGGGGCCCCGGCAGTGGCTGGCGTTCCCGGCGTCCCAGCCGGCGGCCGCTCTGGTGGCGCGGATCGCGGCGGAGTACCCGCTGGTCGACCTGTCGGTGCGGGAGCCGGACATCGAGACCGTGATCGCGCGGATGTACGAGGATCGGGCAAGCGCGTAGTGCCGTGCGCGACCGCCCCGTAGGCTGCTGTTATGACCGACGACGCCCCGGAGCTGCGCGCCTCCGACGCCGACCGCCAACGAGTCGCCGAGGTCCTGGGGGACGCCCTCGCGGAGGGCCGGCTGGACATGGCGGAGTTCGAAGAGCGGCTGGAGGCCGCCTACCGGGCCCGGACGTACGGGGAGCTCGCGCCGCTCACCCGGGATCTGCCGGCCGGCACCGCGCACCGGGTGCCGCTGACGAAGGAGCCCGCTGAGCACAGGGGGTGGGCGGACCGGATCAGGCGGCGAGGGGACGTCCTCGTGGGCCGCCGCCGTCATGTCCGGGTTCCAGCGCACGGGCCGCTGGACGGTGCCGAAGCGGTTCGACTGCTTCGTCTTCTGGGGCGGGGGCGAGATCGACCTGCGGGAGGCCGTCTTCGCGGACCGCGAGGTCGTGATCAACTGCGTCGCGGTCATGGGCGGGATGACGGTGATCGTGCCGCCCGGCGTCGAGGTGGTGGTGCGCGGCCTGGGGATCATGGGCGGGTTCGACCACCGCGAGGAGGGCGTGCCCGGCGATCCCGGCGCCCCGCGCGTGATCGTGACCGGGTTCGCCTTCTGGGGCGGCGTGGGCGTGGAGCGCAAGCCGGCCCGGGCGGAGGAGCGGCGGCTGAAGGAGGAGCGCCGCCGGGAGCGGCTGGAGCGCAAGGCCGAGAGGAAGCGGCTGCGGGACTCGGTCCGGCAGGACGTGGCGGAGGCCCACCGCCGGATGCTGGAGGACCACCGCCGGATGCTGGAGGAGCACCGCGACCCGACGCGCGGCCCGCACGGCGTGGGCGCCGCGGACGACCGGCGCGAGCGGGAGCGGCGCCGGGACGAGGAGGGCTGAGGGACGGCCGGGCCGGGCCCTCGTCCCGCGGCCGGTCCCGCGGTGGCCCGGTGCGCGGCGCTGCTCACAGCTCCGCAGGGGCCGCCCCCTTCAGGTCCTCCAGGTCGAACACCTGCCCCATCCGCGCGTACCCCCGGTCGCTGGGGTGCAGATGGTCGCCGCAGTCGTAGTCGGAGCGCAGCCGGCGCGGGTCGTACGGGTCGCGCAGCGCCTGGTCGAAGTCGACGACGGCGTCGAACACCCGGCCCGCCCGGATCTCCGCGTTGATCCGCTGCCGTACCGCCTCCCGGGCGGCCGTGTAGCCGCGGTGGCCGCCGAACGGCGTCACGGTCGCGCCGACGACCTTCAGCCCCCGCGCGTGGGCCTGGCCGGTCATGGTGCGCAGCCCGTCCAGGATCCGGTCCGGGTCGGCGGCGCCCCGGTGGCGCAGGATGTCGTTGACGCCGAGGGCGATGACGACGGCCTTGACGTTGGTGCGGCCCAGCACGTCCCGGGGGAACCGCTCGATGCCGCTGGGGTTGTCGGCCGGGCGGCCCCGCCCCGGGGTCAGCACCCGGTTGCCGCTGATGCCCTCGTTGACGACGCCGTAGCGGGGCACGTCCCGGCCGGCCGCCACCGCCGCGCGCAGCCGCGCGGCGAGGACGTCGGTCCAGCGGCGGTTGGCGTCCATGGTGGAGGAGACGCCGTCGGTGATCGAGTCGCCGATGACGACGACGGTGCCCTCCGCCTCGTTGCTCAGTACGTCCAGCGCGGTCAGATAGCGCCAGTACGAGGTCCGCTCGGTGTACGCGGCGGGGGTGACGTCCTCGGTGCGGTCGCCGTCGGCGAGGTAGCTGGTCTGCCGCGCGTGCGGGTGGTAGGTGACCGGGCCCGAGGGGACGGGGGAGTAGGTGGTGACCAGGAGGTCGGCGTCGTGCGGCACGGCGAGGCGGGCGGCGTCGCTGGTCACCTGGCCGCCGGCCGGGATGACGACCCGCGGGCCGCCGGTGAACGTCAGCCGCCGCATGGTGCCGGGGACCGCGGCGGCGGAGCCGTCGCCGGCCGCCAGGGCGAGGGAGGCGTGGGTGATGGTCAGCGGGGTGCGCCCGTAGAGATTGGACAGCGTGACGCGGGCACTCGTACCGCCGACGGTCGTGTGCACCACGTTGCGTACCGAGCGGCCCGCCAGGCCGGCCGTCCCGGTGCCCGGCTCGGCCGCGGCCGGAGCGGTGGACCAGGTGCCGACCCAGGTGCCGGTGGAGGCGGGTGCGGCGGAGTTGTGCGGGTGCCGGCCCCCGGCCGGGCCGCCGCTCGTGCTCGTGCCGTCGTCGGCCGCGACCCCGGCGTAGAGCGCGGCGGACAGGGCCACGATCGTCGCGACGACCGCGGCGAGCAGGGCGTAGCCACGACCCCGGGTCATGCTGTGCTGTTCTCCTCGGGTGACGGGAGCCCGAGGCTCCGATCCGATGAGCCCATGATGCGTCATGGGCCGGGGGCGGCCGGCGGGGACCCCGCGGCGTTTCCCCCGACCGGACAGACGCCGGGAACTTGTGTTCCGTTCCAGGAGTCGGTCAGGAAGGGACAATGTGTGCGGGATCACCGGACGGGTGGAGCGGATGGAACGGTCGAAAACGGAACTTCCCGACAAGGTCGGGGGCGCCACCGCGGGCGGTGCCGGTGGGCAGCCTGCCCGCCCCGGCGCCATGACGAACCGCGCGATGGCCACGTTCAGCCCTGCGGACGAGGAGAAACGGCGCGGGGTGCGCCGTATGAAGCTCACCGCCACCGGGCTGCTGCTGTTCGTCGCGCTGGTGTACGCCCTGGCGGAGTGGGCCTCCCACGCGGGCGCGGGCGCCTGGGCGGGCTATGTCTCCGCCGCCGCCGAGGCCGGCATGGTCGGCGCGCTCGCCGACTGGTTCGCCGTCACCGCCCTCTTCCGCCGCCCCCTCGGCCTGCCCATCCCGCACACCGCGATCATCCCCACCAAGAAGGACCAGCTCGGCGTCTCGCTCGGCGAGTTCGTCGGGGAGAACTTCCTGTCCGAGGACGTCGTACGGCAGCGGCTGCGCGCCGTCGGCATAGGCAGCCGGCTCGGGGCCTGGCTCGCCGTCCCCGACCACGCCGACCGGGTCACGGCGGAGCTGTCGGCCGCCCTGCGCGGCGCCCTGACCGTGCTGCGGGACTCCGATGTGCAGGCGGTCGTCGGGGAGGCGATCACGCGCCGCGCGGGCGCCCAGGAGATCGCCCCCGGCATCGGCAAGATGCTGGAGAAGGTCGTCGCCGACGGCGGCCACAAGCGGGCCGTCGACCTCGTCGTGACCCGCGCCCATGACTGGCTGGTGGTGCACGGCGACTCCGTGATGGACGCCGTGCAGGGCGGCGCGCCCGGCTGGACGCCCCGGTTCGTGGACCGCAAGGTCGGCGAGCGCGTCTACCGGGAGCTGCTGCGGTTCGTCACCGAGATGCGCGACATGCCCGCCCACCCGGCGCGCGGCGCCCTCGACCGCTTCCTCGCCGACTTCGCCTCCGACCTCCAGTCCGACACCGACACGCGCGCGCGGGTGGAACGGCTGAAGTCGGAGGTGCTGGGCCGCGGCGAGGTGCAGGACCTGATCGCGTCCGCCTGGACGGCCGTACGATCCATGATCGTCTCCGCGGCGGAGGACGAGCGCAGCGAACTGCGGCTGCGGGTGCGGGCCTCGCTGCTCTCCCTGGGCGCCCGGATGGCCTCCGACGCGAAGATCCAGGGCAAGGTCGACTCCTGGCTCGAGGGCGCCGCCGTGTACGTCGTCACCACCTACCGGCGGGAGATCACGTCCCTGATCACCGACACGGTGGCGGGCTGGGACGCCGAGCACACCACGAAGAAGATCGAGGCGCACATCGGCCGCGACCTTCAGTTCATCCGCATCAACGGCACGGTGGTCGGCTCTCTCGCCGGGCTGCTGATCTACACCGTCTCCCGCATGCTGGGAGCGTAGCCCGGGTCCGGCGGGCGTGATCCCCGAACTCCCGGGCACCTGGGAGGGGGTCGCTCAACGGAGAGGGAGCCATGACAGCAGCATCGTCGCCAGCGTCGTCGCCGGAACCGGCCTCCGTGCCCGCTGCCACCGGAACCGTCACCACGTCCGTGCCCGCCCGCCTCGACCGGCTGCCCTGGTCGCGGTGGCACTGGATGATCGTCATCGGGCTCGGCACCGTGTGGATCCTGGACGGCCTGGAAGTCACCATCGTCGGCAACGTCGCCGGCCGCCTCGCCGAGGAAGGCAGCGGCCTGGAGATCACCTCCGCCCAGGTCACCGGTCTGGCCGCCGCCCTGTATGTGGCGGGTGCCTGCTCCGGCGCCCTGTTCTTCGGCTGGCTGACCGACCGCTACGGCCGCAAGAAGCTGTTCATGGCGACTCTGGCCGTCTATCTCGCCGCGACCGCGCTGACCGCGCTGTCGTTCGAGTCCTGGTGGTTCTTCCTCTTCCGGTTCCTGACGGGCTTCGGCATCGGCGGCGAGTACGCGGCCATCAACTCCGCCATCGACGAGCTGATCCCCTCCCTCTACCGGGGCCGGGTCGACCTGATCATCAACGGCAGCTACTGGCTGGGCGCGGTCGGCGGTGCCCTGCTGTCCATCGTCATGCTGGACACCGCGATCTTCCCCAAGGATCTCGGCTGGCGGCTCAGTTTCGCCCTCGGCGTCGTCCTCGGCCTGGTGATCCTGCTGGTGCGGCGGCACGTCCCGGAGAGTCCGCGCTGGCAGTTCATCCACGGCCGCGGCGAGGACGCCGAACGGCTCCTGACGGACGTCGAGCGGGAGGTCGAACGGGAGAAGGGCGAGAAGCTGCCGCCGCCCGCCGGTGAGATCACCATCCACCAGCGCAAGAGCATCGGCTTCGGCCTGATCGCCAAGACCGTCTTCGCCCGCTACCCGCGCCGCGCGGTCCTCGGCCTGTCCCTCTTCATCGGCCAGGCGTTCCTCTACAACGCCATCACCTTCGGCTTCGGCGCCATCCTCACCACGTTCTTCGACGTGCCGCCGGGCCGCACCGGCTACTACTTCGCCGTGATCGCCGCGGGCAACTTCATCGGCCCGCTGCTGCTCGGCAAGCTGTTCGACACGGTCGGCCGGCGCATCATGATCTCGTCCACGTACCTGCTGTCCGGCGTGCTGCTGTTCGGCACCGCCTGGCTCTTCGACCGCGGCTCGCTGTCGGCGGCCACCCTGACGGCGTGCTGGTGCGTGGTGCTGTTCTTCGCCTCCGCGGGTGCCTCCAGCGCCTACCTCACGGTCTCCGAGGTGTTCCCCATGGAGACCCGCGCCATGGCCATCGCCTTCTTCTACGCCCTCGGCACCGCCGCCGGCGGTATCAGCGGCCCGCTGATCTTCGCCGACCTCACCGAGTCCGGCGTCGTCCGCGACACGGTCCTCGCCTTCCAGATCGGCGCCGGTCTGATGTGCGCGGCCGGTCTGGTCGCCGCGTTCCTCGCGGTCAAGGCCGAACGCCGTTCGCTGGAGGACATCGCCCGGCCGCTGTCGGAGGCGGCGTCGGCCGCGGCGAGCGAGGTCCCGACGGCGGGCGGCAAGGGGACGCCGGGGGCGAATGCGGCGTCGGCGTGATGCCGGGGGCGGGTGCGGCGCCGGCGTGATGCCGGGGAGAGGTCGGGGCGGTACGGCGCCGGGGCATAGGGGGACGGCGCCGGCCGGGACCGGCCTCGCGCCGGCGTGAGCCGGGGGGCGGGGTTCCGCCCCGCCCCGGCCCGCCCGGCTACCGTGCCTCAGCCGCGCCGGTCGGCCACCGCCCAGGAGGCAAGGGCCACGGCCCCCGCGACCCCGAACACCGCCGGCCAGGCGCCGACCTTCTTGGCCAGCGGATGCGACCCGGCGAAGGCGGCGACGTACGCCGCGGTGAGCGCCCCCGCGGCCGTCCCGCCGGCCCGCTGCCGCCACTGCCGCGCGGCCGCGGCCCCGGCGAGGGCCAGCACGGCCCCGCCGAGCTGCCGCTTCTTCGTCCAGCGGGCGACGCCGTACCCGCCGACCAGCCCGCTCGCGGCCACCGCCGCGCTGGGAATCCTCGCCATGCCTGCTGCCTCCTCCTGCGTGCTCATCACCGGCACCGAGGCTAATCCCCGGACCGCCGCCGAAGCCGTACCTGAGTCCGCCCTTGTCAACTTTCCTCTCCGCGAGCTATATAAGAAGCAGCAGTAGGGCATCGCACGTAGGGCCTGAAGGAAGGGAGTGACCTGTGATGCTCATGCGCACGGACCCGTTCCGCGAACTCGACCGGCTCACGCAGCAGGTCTTCGGGTCCGCCCGTCCGGGCGCCATGCCGATGGACGCCTACCGGTCCGGGGACGACTTCCTCGTCCACTTCGACCTGCCGGGCATCGACCCGGAGACCATCGAACTGGACGTCGAGCGCAACGTCCTGAACGTCCGCGCCGAGCGCCGTTCCCCCGCCCCCGAGGGAGCCGAGGTGCTGGTCGCCGAGCGGCCCACGGGCACCTTCACACGCCAGCTGTTCCTCGGCGAGACCCTCGACACGGACCGGATCGACGCCTCGTACGAAGCCGGCGTCCTGACCCTGCGGATCCCGGTCGCCGAGCAGGCCAAGCCGCGCCGCATCCAGATCACCGGCGGCGAGGGCCGCAGGCAGCTCAACAGCTGACCGCACCCCATGAGAAGCGTCCCGCGGGCACGGCACGACGCCTGCGGGACGCGGCCACCTGTCCGCCCGAGCGGCGGAACGACGAACCCACCGGAGCCGGACGGGACCGGGATCGGCCGACCGGGACCGGGGCCGGGACCGCCGTCCCGGACCCGCGACCGGGACCGGGGCCGGGATCGGGATCGGGATCGGAAATGGAACCCACGGCACCCAATCCGTGACCGATCCGGTACCTGATCCGGGGCCCGTTCCGGCTCCCACCGGGAACCCGACCTGGGACCGACCTGGAGGAGGAGCCCGTAGATGAGCACGACGATGGAGCCGAGTGTGACGGTCGCGCCGGCCATGCCCGTACCCGCGCCGGCCATGCCGGTACCCGCGCCGTCGCCGGTGTCCCGCCCCCGCTGGACCGATCTGGTCGAGGAGGTACGGGACGCCGGCCAGTACGCGACGACGGCGGAGGCGGAACGCGTCACCCGGATCGTCCTCTCGGCCCTCGGCGGGCACGTGATCGGCGACGAACGCGTCGACCTGGCGGCGGCCCTGCCCGAGGAGGCGGCCAGGATCATCGCCTCCCAGATCCCGGCGACCCGCCCGCTGACCGCCGCCGAGTTCGTCGACTCGGTCGCGGCCCGCATCGAGGGATCCACCCCGGCGACGGCACGCTGGGACGTCAGCTCGGTCCTCAGCGTTCTGCCGCCCCTGGTCGGCGACGACCTGATCACCCGCATCCTCGCCCAGCTCCCGCCCGGATACGCTCTCCTCTTCGGCCGGGCGGACCTGAGCCCGGCAGCGTGACGCTCCGCCGTCCGGCCGCCGGCGGGGCCATCCCGTGAGGGCCGCGGCCGGCTCCACCAGCCCTCGTACACGACGGGGTGGCGGCGCCGGCCGCCGGCCGCCGGACCGGGACCGGAACGTACGGCGGCCGCCGACGGAAAGGCCTGAGCAGTTGCCCACCCACCTGACCACCCCGGACGGCACCCGCATCGCCTACCGGGACCACCACCCCCCGAGGCCCGCCACCCCGGCCCCGCCGCCGGTCCTGCTCCTCCACGGCCTGGCAGGACACCAGGGCGAATGGGACGACCTCACCGGCCGCCTCCTGGACGACGGCTACCGCGTGGTCACGTACGACGCCCGCGCCCACGGCGACAGCACCCGCCGCCCGCGGGCGACGACCCGCGCGGCCCACGTCCAGGACGCCGCGGCCCTGATCGACCACCTCTGTCTGGCCCCGGCCACTCTGATCGGCCAGTCCCTGGGCGGCCACACGGCCCTGTTGCTGGCCGCGGCACACCCCGGCCTGGTGGCGTCCCTCGTCCTCGTCGAGGCGGGCCCGGGCGGTCCCAGCCCCGGGCTCCCGGCCCGCATCGAGAACTGGCTGGACAGCTGGCCGATCCCGTTCCCGTCCCTGGACGCCGCGCGGGAATTCCTGGGCCACGAGGCATGGGCGCGGGGCCTGGAGCGGCGAGCGGACGGCTGGCACCCCCGCTTCGACCGCGACGAGATCGTCTCCTGCGTGGCGGAACTGGCGACGACCTCGTACTGGCCGCAGTGGTCCCGCGTCCCCCACCCCACCCTCCTCATCCGCGGCGACCGGGGAACCGTGACCGACGAGGAGACGACCACGATGCTGACCCACCGCCCCCAGACCCACCACACCCTGATCCCGAACGCGGGCCACGACGTCCACCTGGACCAGCCGACGCGACTTCACGAGGCGGTGACGATGTTTCTGCGGGCACAGTGACATCGTCACCGCCTGGAGTCGAGTTTTTACGCTGACTGCCGTCCGGCGGGACCACCGGCGGACCCGTAAGCGGGGAGACGGCACATGAGCCATAACCCCTTGAGGGTTGCCGCGTCACCGGGCGTCTCAGAGCTTGGGTTCCACGGGGAACGGCAGCTTGTCCGCCCAGCTCGCCAGCGCCTTGACCGCGACTTCATGGGACTCGCCACCCACGGCGGTTTCCGTGAGGAGGGACCGTTCGGCGTTGGGCAGGGCCAGCTGACGGTAGAACTGAAGGTCCTCGAATCCGTTGACGGCGACGTCATGGCTCGTGGCGGCGTACACCAGGCGCGGGACCTGGGCCCAGTAGCAGGCGACCAAGCACATGGGGCATGGCTCGCTGCTGGAGTACATCACGGCGTCTTCCATGAGGTGGCGCCCGAGTTTCGCACCGGCGGCACGCAAGGCCATGACTTCGGCGTGAGCGGTGGGGTCGTGGAGCTCGACGACCGAGCTCGTGCCGGTGGCGACGACTTCACCGTCTATGACGACGAGTGCCCCGAACGGGGTTTTACCCTCGTCTTCCAGGGCGTGCCGGGACAGTTCGATGGCCTGGGCGAGGAACGCATGGTCCTGGGTGGTCTCCGGGGCGTAGGGCACCTTGTCTCCAAGTATCCGGTGAGCTGGTTTCGGGTGCACTCACATGTAAACAGAGGGGTCGGCGTCACCGAAGGGACCGTCCAGATTCACGTCATAACCTGTCAGGGGGGTGGTGGCGCCGATGGAGTTGATCATGCGAAGCGCTGATTCAGCTCGGTGGTTGTCGGTCCATTCACCACCGTCGAGCAACTCGACCATATCCGGGACGGAGGCGGCTGCCTCGTTCCCCCGGAGGATCAGACGGTGGATCCGGTGAGTGGCGGAGCCGGCGGAGGAGAGCAGAACGCTGGAGGCGGCCAACCGGTGATGCCATTCGTCGAAGGCACGGTCGACAGCGGCGGCCCGGCCGAAGGCCCCAGGACCGATGGGAAGGTTGTGCAGGATGATCCGTGTGATGGTGAGGATCGGGCCCCGGCGTAGGTGAGCGGTCATGAGGGCCTGATCGACCTCGTTGCGGAAGGCCGTGAAATCGGACTGAAGCCACGTCTGGTCGCACTGCACCACCAAGGCGGCGGTCACATCCTCGGTGTTCAGCGCGGCCAGGCGCTCACGCCATGCAGCCACGTCTATGACTGTGCCGGTCAGGCTCCCTCCCGGGTGTGCGCTCCGATCAGTTGGAGGACGTCGAGTCCCACGGCGATGGCCTCCACGGGATCGGACTCGTCCGCCGCTCCCGGCAGCACGCGAGCGGCGAGCCGCGCGGCTGCCCGGACCGCGCGCAGAGAGAGGCTGCTGAGAAACGCGCGCAGTTCTGCGGTCGTCCCGCCGGGAGCGAGCGGAGCAAGGCGGCAAGCGATGGCGAGGACCATCGCGGCCGGTCGCTGGTGCGGCTCGACGACAGGCGCCGGTACGCGGTAGGGGTAGGAGCGCCGCGCCTCGTTGATCTCCGCGGTGAGCGAACCGGGGGTGTCGGCCTGGCTCATGAGGTTCAGGAGCGCCGCCCGGGCCTGCTCGGCGGTGGTGAAGTAGCGGTGGGTCGCGAAGGTGCGCAGGTAAGCGCCCAGCAGCTGGGGGTCCGGGGTGAACTCGGGACGGATCAGTTCCGGCGGGTGGAGCAGGCGGGCATCACGCAGCGTGGCGAACGCGGTCACCGATACCAGCGCCCAGAAGTGGTCGTACCCCTCTTCCGAACCGAATGCCTGCCGCGTGCGGTCGGCCTCGGGGGTGGCGACAGTGCCGGGTCCGTACAGGGCCCTGCGTAACTGGGTGAGGATGGAGGCACCGTCCCAGTAATTGCCCATGAACTTGGTACCGGTGAGGATCTCGTGCACACCGTACAGGGCGCTCGCCTGATGAGCGCCGTGGAACTCGGTGAAGTCGCCGCACCACATCAGCACTTGGGCCGGGGTAGTGAAGATGGTGCCCAGCTCGTCACGCGTGGTGGCGGACTTTGGGTCGGGGTCGACACAGCGCAGAATCTTCAGACGGGCGTCGGTGGTGAGGGCGACCAGCTCACGAGCAGGTCTGTTCGACGCAACACCGCGTACGGACATGAGCCACGCCGTGTTGGCGAGCCAGGCCAGGTAGCGGCTGAGCGCACCCAGTGCCGGAGCCGGGTTCGTGAGACGGCGGGCGTGCCCGATCACGGAATCGATCAGGATTCTGGAGCAGGCGACCACCTGAATCGGATCGGCGTTGCTGACCAGGGTGGCGCGCGAGAGACGGTGCAGGACGTCCAGATGGACGGTGATGGCCTGCTGCGCCGATTTCGCCGGAACCTCTGCCTCGGCCAACTGGTTGGTGAGGTGCCGAATCGGGGTGGGGTCGTTGCTGGTAGCGGCCTGGCTGACCGCGCCGAGGTATGCGTTGACGACGGCGTCAGTTTCGAGGTCACCAGGGGAACGACGGCCGTCGTCTGGGCCCTGCCGGGCCAGAGCTCCCGCCAGGGTGCGGCGCAGGAGCCGGTTGCGCCCTCCCATGCTCGCCAGTCCGAAGAGGCGGACGAAGGAGAAGATCCCGAAAACGTTGGCCAGCAGGAAGAGCAGCGCGCCGTAGGTGGCGCTGATGGCGCTGCCGCCCAGCAGACCGCAGGCGGTGAACAGGGCGGCGAACCAGCCGACCAGTACCCACTCACGGAAGGCGATGTGGCTGTCGATCGCCCGGAGCGACGGCCAGGAGCTGGCTGCGGAGAAGGTCAGCGCGAAAATGACCGCCTCACCGGTCAGCAGCGTGGCGAAGAACGCGATGCTGAACTGGGTCGCGCCTATGACGTCGTCGTGTTCACGGGGACAGGCGAAGGCGAGGACGCCAAGCACCAACGCACACAGAAGAAGCGCAACCTGTCTCCACCTCTGCACCGCCGCCCCGTTCGCCGCCCGCTTCCCGTCAGTGCTGTTCCACTCTTACAGGGAAGCGGAAGGGTACGACAGTGCATCTCCCGCCAGAGACCAGCACTTCAGAGGCGGCCCGCTCGTCGGCAGGCGTATGGAAGGGCCCCGTAGCTGCTTCATGCCCTTCGCGCGGTCACGAACCGGTCCCATGCCCGGGCAGACACCCTGATCCAGGGCCCTTCCGGCTGCTTGGAGTCACGCAGGAGCACACCGGACGGCACGAACGCGGCTTCGACACATTCGGTTGTGTTGCCGCCGCTGTAGGAGGACTTGAACCAGGCGGGCTCAGAAGGGTGCTGGCAACCGTCGGGCATCTACAGCTCCTTGCGGACGCGATGGATCATGGCGGAGGAAGCCTCCATGTCCAACGCTTGTGCGCGAAGATACTCGAACGCAAGTCTGTACCGCTCCAGTTCCTCTTCCTTCTCCAGGAACAGAGAGCCCGTGTGGAAGTCGACGTACACCACGTCGAGGGTCGGCTCGGTGCCGCCGATGATGACGAAACTCCCGAGCGCCGCCGCGTGCGCTCCCTTGGAGAAGGGCAGTACCTGCAGCGTTATGTGAGGAGACTCGTTCGCTTCGAGCAGCCGGTCGAGCTGCTCCCCCATGGTCTGCGGTGACCCGACGACACGGCGGATCACGGACTCGTCGAGGATCGCCCAGAGGTGCGGCGGCTTGCTGCGGGTGAGGATCTCCTGCCGCTTCATCCGGATGTCGACCAGTTGCTCGATCTGTGCCGGGGTGAGGGGCACTTCGTTCGCCTTCTGCAGCGCGGTGCTGTAGGCGCGTGTCTGCAGCAGCCCAGGGACGTAGACACATGAAAAGTGGCTCTCGCGAACGGCTTCGTCCTCCAGCGTGAGCAGCAGGTTCATACTCTCTGGGATGCGGTCGGCGAAAGAGCTCCACCAGCCTTGCCGCTTGGCGTCCTTGGCCAGCCGGACGACGGCCTCGCGCTCGACCTCAGTTGCCCCGTACTCACGGCACAGCGCGTCGACGACGATCCACTTGACCGGGCCGGCCTGAGTTTCGTACCTGCTGACCGTTGCCTTGGACACACCGACAAGGCGCCCCGCTTCCTCAAGGGTCAGTCCCTTGCGGGCGCGCAACTTGCGCATCATCGCGCCCAGTTGACGGCGACGGGTTGTGGTCCGCTCGGACATGGGACTCCTTTGCCGTGACCCCGGGCGGCGGCCCCGGAGAACCTCATCAGGCTAGGCAACGGGGGAGCCGGCCCACCAACCGATTCACCCGATAGATGTTCGTGAGAAGTTACATGGTGAGACTTCTCTGTGCCATGCTCGCTTGCGTACCGCTACGCAGCGCAGTCGCACCGACACAGTGACGCGCTTGCGTGGCCTGGGAGGGAGGAGTGGTCCATGTCTGTTCACGAGCTCACCGAACCCCGGTTCCGTTGTGTCCTGCCTTTCGCGGCGGCGCCGGCGGAAGTCCGCCTGCTTCGCCGGGCAGTCGCCGGACAACTGAGCCGCTGGGGGATGCCCGCGGCCGCCGACGAGGCGGAACTGCTCGTCACGGAACTGGCGACCAATGTCATCAAGCACGTCGGTGAGGGAATGTCGTCGACTCTGATCCTCGAATGGAAGGAGCAGCGTCTCCGGCTCGAAGTCCGCGACAAGAGCCAGATCCTGCCGTCGGTCAAAACAGCCGGCTGCGATGAGGAGTGCGGCAGGGGTCTCCATCTGCTTGCGGCGTTGTCGGCAGACTGGGGCACGGCCCTGACCGTCGCGGGCAAAGCGGTGTGGTGTGAGATCCCCGTCAGCGCAGGTCACCCTTGCCGGCGGATCGAGCGCGCTGTGGAAGCGCTGGAGCAGTATCAGACGGCAAGGGGCGGCGCTTCTCTGGAGAGGAGAGGGCGGACGCTGGGGCTTGAGCAGTCAGCCGTCGAGCTGATCGCCGATCTGCTCCACTGGACTGCCGCTCGCGGGCACGACCCAGACGGCATCCTGGACCGTGCCCAGATGCACTACGAGGCTGAAGCGGCGTAAGGACGGACCTGCTGGCCGGCAAGGGTCATTCCAGTGTGGCCCTGACGCGGAGCAGAGCCCCTGCGTCCTCCTGGGCTCCGTGCCTGTGCAGCTCCATGGCCACGTGGACCACGTCCTGGTGACTTCTGTCCCGGCCGTACATGTGGATGAGGTTGTCCGCCAACTCCGCTTGTCTCTGCTGCCTCAGCAGGCACAGGAGTGCTGCGATCTCTGCATGACTCAACGCTTCCGTGGTGTGACGGAGCAAGGGCACGGCATTCTCTTGCCGGCTGCCTGAACGCAACTCGTCGGCTCGCCGTGCCACATTCTGTGCCGCCGCCTTATCCCTCGCACTCCGCTGCCGGTCCCCCCCTCGCCGGGGGACCGGCAGCGGACTGGTAGCCACCGGGCGGACCGCGCGACGTACTTCCAGGCCGGCCGGATTCGCCGTCAAGCTGGCGACGGTTTCTTTCAGGCGCCTCACGGCCTGCTGGAGAGCGGCGACCTCTCGTCGCAGTCTGTCGGCATCGCGGCTGGCTGCCTGGGCGGTCTCTTCCGCCCGCGCGATTTCATCCGCCGCGTCCCGGAGCTGTTCTCGGAGGGCCTCGGTTTCTGCTCGCAGAGTGACGCAGCTATGGCAGTGGTCAGCGTTCGCCCGCTCATGGAGTTCCATGAGCCTGGCCTTGCTGATAGTTATGCGGTCCTCGCCGCCAGCGTCGGCGGAGGCCGTCTTGTAGATGTGCTTGAGAGTCTCCAGGCGGGGGACCGACCGCCCGCTCAGGAACCTCGACAACGAGGTCTCGCTGACGTTGACGTGCAAGGCTGCCTCGGCCTGCGTTGGCCCAGTACCTGCCCGGTCACCGGGCGAGAGGTGGCGGCACACCTCCTGAAGAGCCTTGGCTAGCTGGCGTTTCCCGGGAGGAACGTCACTGCTGAATCGCTTGGCTGTCCAGCCGTAGCTAACTCTGCTGCCCTTGCCTCGCGCCATGTACTGGCCCCCCTGGCTTCCTCGCGTCGCTTCCTCGCGTCCGGCCCTGCGCTGCGGCCGGTCAGAGTGCCAATTCTGCCGCAGGAGGCTGCTGTTGAGCTTGCTATTTCCGGAGCAAGGGTTCCTGGGCTGGACTTTCGTTCGGTGTGTGGTGGAAAACTTGGAGTCGCCACTCGCGAAGTGGGGGGTCGGTCATACATGCGGTGTTTTACCTAACTTGTGTGACTAGGTGCTTAAAGTCGCGTTTCAAGCAGACCGGAGGACCAGATGACGCTGCCTTCTTGGCAGGACAAGAAGCTGGGAAGCATGGCGCGTGCCGCGCTGTGGCTGCTCCAGGAGGTAGGGGAGGGGGAAATCTTCACCAAGGCCGACTTGCGTGCGGCGTTTCCTGACGTCGCGCAGATCGACAGGCGGCTTCGGGACCTCCGGGACCACGAATGGAAGATCGACACGAGCCGTGACGACCCCACGTTGAAGCAGCAGGAACAGCGCTTCGTGTCCAGGGGCGCTGACGTCTGGATCCCGGGCAAGTCCAAGGCCCCTAAGCACAAGGCGAGCATCACGGCCGCGCAGCGGGCGAAGATCCTTGAGGACGACAACTACGTGTGCCGCGCGTGCGGCGCGGCGGCTGGTGAGACCTACGAGGACGGCATCACGCCGGTCGTACTGAACATCGCCCGGCGCAAGGTCCTGCTGCCTGACGGATCCACCAGCTACCAGCCGGTGACGGAGTGCAAGCGCTGTGGTGCCGGAAGCGGGGACCGGCAGGTGGATCTGACGCGGGTGCTGGCGCAGGTGCAGGCTCTGGCGCCGATGGAGCGGCGTGTGCTGAAGAACTGGATCGCCGTGGACCAGAGGTCACTGGGCCCGCTGGAGAAGATGTGGGGCATCTACCGCAGCCTGCCCCAGGACTCACGCAAGGCGGTCGCTGACGCGCTGGCCGACAACGACGACTAGACAGAACGGGGGAAGAGATGATGCGAGAGTTTCCGCCGCCGCCGAGGGCGGCCGAGTTCAGCGAGCTGATCAAGAAGAAGGTGCAGGAGGTAAGGGAGGCCGGCGGCACCAGGGAGACGGTGACGGTCGACTGGAACGAGCAGCAGGCCCACGTCGAGGTCATCGATCTGCCAGTCAACAGCCTCTACTTCAACCCCGGTACACACCGTATCCGGGCCCAGCGCAGCCACGACCCGGACCGTGAGCAGGCCCTGGAGAGGGACCCGTGGAGCGCCGAGAGCCAGGATTACCTTCGGTTCCTGCTCCAGGCGTCACCCGCCGACCCGAACCTGCGGGACCCGGCCTTCGACGCACTGAAGGAGAGTCTTGAGCAGTTCGGGCAGAATGATCCGGGCTTGGTGACGCACCACGGAATTCTGGTCAACGGCAACACCAGGGCGAGCGCCCTGCGTGAACTCGGCGTTCAGTCGATACGTGTGGGCGTGCTGCCTGAGTCGTTCACCTGGGCGGACATCAACGCCGTCGAACTGTCCTTGCAGCTCCGCAAGGACCACCGCCGGGACTACTCGTACATCAACCGCCTGATCGCCATGGAGGAGCAGGCTGCTCTCGGGCATACGCCGGAGCAGATCGCCAAGGCATTCCGGATTCAGGTGCGGACGTACCACCAGGAGCGCTGGATTCTGAGCACCATCCGGGAGCTGATCGACCGGAGCGCGAGCGGCGGCGGTACCGCGCTGCGGCTGGTCGACTGGGAGGGGGCACAGGAGCGTCTCAAGGAACTGCAGCGTCTGTACGTGAAGATGGAGACGCTGGACCGGGACCAGGCAGAGGTCCTGAAGGAGTTGCGGCTGGCCGCCATCCTGCTCAACTTCTCCAAGACGGACGTGAGGCACATCGACGAAAACTTCATCAAGGAAGGCCTCGTCAAGATGCTGCCCTCGGCTCCCGGGGGTGGTGCTTCCAGCTCTGCTCAAGCTGTCGGCGTGGCCATTCCCGGACTCGGGCTCACCGTCCCGGCCGCGTCCTCCGCTGTCTCTGAGGCCAGGGCCCTGAATGACCAGATTCTCCGGGCCGCTGCCATCGTGAACGACGGGAGGCCCAGCCTGGGGGACGCCGAGAAAGCTGAGAGCCAAGCGGTCCTTGACAACGCCAAGAAGGCCTTCGACGAGGCCATTGAGGCCGCCGGCCGCAGTGCGCGCCTGCGCAAGCGCAAGCAGCTCGCGCCGGCCCGGCTCGCGGAGGCGTGCGCCAGCATCGATCAGTGTGTGGCGGACCTGGTTCAGGCGCGGACGTCCCGGAGCCTGGACGAGGAAGCCTTCGACGAAGCCGTTCTCAAGCTCCGCGAGAGCCTGCGGAAGCTGGCGCAGCAAGCAGGGCGTGGGCTGCCCAACCCCGGTGACGGCGTTGCGTGGCTGCTGGATGCCACGTCGGCGGAGGCTGCTCAGTGAGTACCGGCACTGGCGGAACGTCCCTGCACCTCGGTTTCGACGAAACGCGTACCCGCGTGGTGCTGAGGACCACCGACGAGTACCAGCAGGAACTTGTCCAGCTGGCCGCCCGGTTTCGTACCGGCGGCCAGCTGGGCCCCCTGAGCGCTTCCGTCGCACTCGATGACCTGTTGGCCAACCTCGGCGCTCTGGGCACCTGGCCGGACCACGAAGGCGTGGAGTGGGCGTCCGAACTGCGCACGCTCGTGGCAGGGGTCGTACAGGACGCCAACACCGTCAAGGAGCGGCTCGATAACGCCTCCGCCCGGGGGGAGATCACTCCGGCAGAGGTGCCGGGCCTCCTGGGGGAGATGTGGCAAGGCGAGCTCAGCCCGTTCCAGCTCAGGGACATCGCGAAGCTGCTCTCCCTCCAGCACGGGGCCAACTTCAGCGTCCCCGGCGCCGGCAAGACTCGCGTGGCCCTGGCCGTGTACGCGGCGCAGAAGGCACAGGGGCGAGTGAGCCGCTTGCTGGTGGTGTGCCCCAAGTCGGCGTACGAGTCCTGGCTCTATGAGACCGCTGTCTGCTTCCGTCATCCTCTGCGGACCCACGTGCTCGACGGTTCCATGGACCACTGGACTGAGGTCCTGGTCGTCAACTACGAGCGGCTTGACCGTTCCCTGGGCACACTTGCCAACTGGCTCAAGGCCGGGCCCTCGATGATCATTTTGGACGAGGCGCACCGGATGAAGCTGGGAGCGAGGGGGACCTATGGCGCGGCTTGCATGGCCTTGGGGCCGCTGGCCGCCAGGCGGCTGATCCTTACGGGAACGCCCGCTCCAAACGGTTCGAAGGACTTGGAGAATCTTCTGGGTTTCGTCTGGCCGGGACACGGCCAGCGCACAGTGGTCCAGGCTGTGGCGGGCGGTGACCTTGCCTATGCGAGCACGGTTCTCCGCCCGCTGTTCACCCGGACAACCAAACAAGAGCTTGGCCTTCCGCCAGTGCAGTTGGGCGTGCGCTATGTGGACTTGCCCCCGCTGCACGACGAGATCTATGGCTCTCTGGTCGGCGATATGAATAACGGGAGCGGCGCGCGGGAGGATCTCAGCTCGCTTGGCAAGACCGCCCTGCGGCTGCTCATGGCCGCCACCAGTCCAGCCTTGCTGCTGGAGGGTGCCAGCCAGTACGAACCGCTCACTTACCGGCTTCCGCCTCTCGAGATCCCGCAGGGCAGCTCGCTGTACTCGCTGATGCAGAGCCTTCCCGACTATGAGCTGTCTCCCAAGTACAAGGAGGCAGTGGCGATCATCGCCGAGAACGCGGAGCGGGGGCGGAAGACCCTGGTCTGGACGACGTTCGTCCGGAGCCTGACGACTCTGGAACGGATGCTGGAGAAGTTCAGTCCCGCGGTGGTCTACGGGGGGACGCCGGACCGGGAGGAACAGCTCCGGCGTTTCCGTGAGGATCCGGGCTGCATGGTGCTGATCTCCAACCCGGCGACCCTCGGTGAGGGGATCAGCCTCCACCACGTCTGCCATGACGCTGTCTATGTCGACCGAGACTTCATGGCCGGCCGCTTCCTCCAGAGCCTTGACCGTATCCACCGGCTCGGACTGGCCCCGGAGACAGAGACCAGGGTGACCGTACTCGCCGCACGTAAGACGATCGATGAGGTCGTCGCGGTGCGGCTTGAACAGAAGCTGGACTTCATGGGACGCATCCTTGACGACCCAACCGTCCAGCAGCTTGCCGACCTGGAGGAAGAGCCATCCGTCGCCGCTGGTCTCGCGCCTAGTGACATCGAGGCCCTGCTGAGTCACATGGGCAGCCGCTGAGACCTGCGGATTGCGGGGCTGAGGCTTCTTCGGACTACGCTCTGAGGCGTGTCCGAAGAAGCCGAGTGGGTAGCGCCGGAAGGGTCCTGGGCCTCATCTGCGGCCCGCCGACGCAATATGCAGGCGATCCGCAGCCGCGACACGCAGCCTGAATGGCTCATCCGGCGGCTGGTTCACGCCAGAGGGCTCCGCTACCGCGTGGCGGCCCGGCCTCTGCCAGACCTTCGCCGGACGGCAGACATGGTCTTCCGTCCGGCGAAGGTAGCTGTCTTCATAGACGGTTGCTACTGGCATGGATGCCCAGAACACTACGTGCCGCCGAGAACGAACTCCGGATACTGGTCGGAAAAGGTTCTGCGTAACGTACAGAGGGACCGGGACACGGACCAGAGGCTGATTCAGGCTGGGTGGCTCGTGCTCCGCTTCTGGGAGCACGAGCCGTCAGAGGCCTGCGCCCACAAAATCGCCGATGCGGTCCTCGCTCGCAGAGGGGACAGGAAAAGTTTCTGACATCGAAATTTCCATCTGCTGAGGCTCGCTGTCCTCAGGTGCCTGTCCTCCGCTGGAGGAGGTGTCCAACTTATAGCTGGCGAGCAGTTCATCCCGGTGCGTGGGACGAAGAACGGCGGCAATCGCTCTGCCTACGGCCTCGGCCACGGGCGGCGGGAAGGCGTTTCCGACCTGGCGATAACGAGCAGTCTTCCTGCCTTGGAAGTCCCAATCCCGAGGGAACCCTTGGATGATTGCTGTCTGCTCGACGGTCAGCATGGGGCCAGTGTCCCTGAACAGATCTCGTTCGGGGACGCAGTTCTCCCGGTCGTTAGCCACCCCCATGGCGTTCACCTTCATCGCCGCCCACGCTCGCTTGGCCCTCGTCGGCCCCAGATCCGCGCCGCCGTGCTTCCTTGAGCCCCCGACCAGGGTCGGTGCCACGCCTCGACCGAGATCAGCGGCCTTCTTGGCGTCCCTGCACCAGTCGTTGTAGACGTCCTGCCCCGTGCGCTCGCCTGGCTTCGCCTGCTCACCCCACTGGTTCTTGTCCCAATAGTCCTTGCAGCGCTCAAACATTGTCCGCTCAAGCTTCTCGAATACCGTTGCTTCTTTGGCGTCAAGGCGAAGTGGCCAGCGGAATTCTTGCCCTTCTTTAAGGGCTTCCTTGTGGAAGGCTACGAGAATGGCTCGCGGACGTAGCTGTGGAACGCCGAAGTCCTTGGCGTTGATGCGACGCCAAACCTTTCTCATCGTAATGTCCTGGGACTTCGCGCTCTGCGTAAGATTGATGTCCGGAATGACATAGCCGGATTTGCGCAGTGAGTCCAGAATGAAGTTCCGGTAATCAATGAAAAATTCGGGAGGCTCAAGGATTCCGCGAACGTTTTCGATCATGACCGCTTTGGGCTTAAGGTGGTCGATGATCTCCAGTGCCGCTGGGAACAGGTCTCGCTCGTCGTCCGCCCCCAATCGCCTTCCGGCCAGAGAAAAGGGGGGGCAGGGAACTCCTCCGGCGAGGAGGTCGAGGTCCCCCGGCTGGAGGTTCAACTTCTTCAAGAGTTCCGATTCGAGGAAATCTCTTACATCCATTGGCTCGATCGCTCGGGCCTTTTCAGGCGTCCAGCCCGGCCAGCCGCCCACGTTGGCTCGCAGTGTGTTCACCGCATGGTGATCCCACTCGACGAGGGCGAGGTGATCGAACCCGGCGTTATGAAGTCCAACGGCTTGGCCGCCGGCCCCCGCACAGATCTCGATTGAGGTCAGTGGCTGGGTGAACCGAGGGCGCTCATGGCCACTGGCGGGCATGACTCTCCTTCTGTGCGGCTGCTCGTGTGAGAGCCGGTGGTCTCTCCGTGCACTCTTGGAGTCAAGAGTCTCGCATTAAAACAGGCACCCCACGGGTGCGCCTGATGTCAAATGTCCTATTTGCTATAAATTCTTCTGTTTCTGCGGGGTCGGGTGGATCTCATGGTGATCTGCCGGCCAGGGCCTCAGCGTGCGACGGGTGCGTTCACCTTCCGTGACACTCCCCATACACCCGCCCCGACCCGCACCAGCACCCAACCCCCCGCTCCGGCGGCCAGGTCACCGCCCGTCCCCGGGCTGCCAGGACCGTGGCGTACTGGGGCAGCAGGGTCGTGTCGGTCGGGGAGGTGGCCTCCGAGGCGGCGAAGGCCTCGTAGGAGGGGACCGTGCCCGTGACGACGCCCAGGTTCGGGGTGCCGGAGGAGGCGAGTTCGCGCAGGGCGGTCTCTATGGTCGCCAGGTGCTCCTCGTGGGAGGGGTACTCCGCGGACAGCTCCGGGTAGGCGGCCACCAGCTCGGCCAGTTCGTCCGCCGGCCAGTGGAGCATCGCGACCGGGAAGGGGCGGGAGAGGGCTTCCCGGTAGGCGCCGAGTTCCGCGCGCAGGCGGGAGATCTCCGCCTCCAGTTCCGCCGGGTTGTCCGAGCCCAGGGACCAGACGCGCTTGGGGTCGTGGAGCTCGTCCAGGGAGACCGGCATCGAGTGGAGGGTGTCGGCCAGGGTGTCCCACTGGTCGTGGGGCGCGCCCAGCATGCGGCGGACGCGGTGGCGGCCGATGAGGAGGGGGCGGGTGGCGCGCGGGGGTTCCGGTACGTCGGTGAGGAGGAGGCGGGCGCCCTCGGTGAACGTCTCGTGGGCCGCCTCCAGCTCGTCGTGGGACTCCAGCGCCTCCGCGACGATCACCCAGGGGGCCGGGTCGCGGGGGGCGGCCGTGCGGACGCCCTCGATGATGGCGCGGGCCTCCGCCTCGTGGCCGTACTCCCAGAGGTTCGACGCCTTGAGGGCGCGCACCAGGGCGGGGTTCTCCAGGTCGGCGGGCGCGGACAGCAGGCGGTCGTAGAGCCGGGTCGCGGCGGGGCGGTCGTCGGCCAGCTCCAGGTGGGCCGCGGCCCGCAGCAGCAGGGCCTCGGCGTCCTCCGGGTACAGGCCGGCGGTCCGCTCCAGGCGTGCCGCTTCGGCGGTGTGGTCGACGGTCTCGGCAGGCGTGTCGGGGCGCATGGGGGACACCGTACTGCCGTGCGGTGACACAGGCGCGGTACCGGTGGGGGAGGCGGCCCTTCCCCGGGTACGGCGGGCGCCGCCCCGGGTCACCCCGCTCCCGCAGGACCAGGGCCGCGGCGGCGCCCGCCAGCCCCGCCGACGCCCACAGGGCGAGGTCGGCGCCCGGCTCCGGGCCGCCCGCCGAGGCGGCGACGGCGATCGTCAGGGCGACCCCCCGGCGCAATCGGGCCGTACGGCGAAGGCGCCGCGTGCGGGACCTCCGTACCGGTCGCGGACGTCGAGATGCTGCCGGGGCCGGGACTCCATCCGGAGCCGGCGGACCCGGTCAGCCGTGCGCTACTGCGGCCCAAGCGGCTGCTGCGGCCGCTGGTCGTCGAGCCGGACGGACGGACCGGATGGACCGGATGGACCGGACGGACCGAAGGGGCCGGAGGGACCGAGCGGGCCGGGCCGTGCCGGCGAGGAGGGGCGGGGCGGCCCCGCCGCGGCCCTACGGTCCAGTACATGAACGGGGTATTGCGGACTGCACCTGGACCTTGGAGGATCGACCAGTCCTCCGATGGCTGCGCCCGGCCGCACCCGGTCGCACCTCATCGGGCGGGCTGGCCCGTGATCGAGGGAGTTGGACCATGAAGCTGCTGCGAGTCGGTACGGCGGGTGCGGAGCGCCCTGCGCTGCTGGACGCCGACGGAACGCTGCGGGACCTGTCGGACCTCGTGCCGGACATCGACGGCGCGCTCCTCGGCGACGACGCGGCGCTCGGCCGGATCCGTGCCGCCGCCCAGGCCGGTGACCTGCCCGTGCTGGACGGGACGGGGCTGCGGATCGGGCCGCCGCTCGGACGCGTCGGCAAGATCGTGTGCATCGGGCTGAACTACCACGACCACGCCCGCGAGACCGGCGCCGAGCCGCCCGCCGAGCCCGTCGTCTTCTTCAAGGCGCCGGACACGGTGATCGGGCCGCACGACACCGTGCTGGTGCCGCGCGGGTCCCGGAAGACCGACTGGGAGGTGGAGCTGGCGGTCGTGATCGGGCGTACGGCCCGCTATCTGGAGTCGGCCGAGCAGGGGCTCGCGTGCGTCGCCGGGTACGCGGTCGCGCACGACGTCTCCGAGCGGGAGTTCCAGATCGAGCGCGGCGGCACCTGGGACAAGGGCAAGAACTGCGAGACGTTCAACCCGCTCGGGCCGTGGCTGGTGACCGCCGACGAGGTACCCGACCCGCAGGCCCTCGGGCTGAGGCTGTGGGTGAACGGCGAGCTGAAGCAGGACGGGACCACCGCCGACCAGATCTTCCCGGTGGGGGAGGTCGTGCGGTACCTCAGCCACTTCATGACCCTCTACCCCGGTGACGTCGTCAACACCGGCACGCCGGCCGGGGTGGCCATGGGGCACCCCGAGCCGAAGCCCTACCTGCGGGCCGGGGACGTCGTCGAGCTCGAGATCGACGGGCTCGGACGGCAGCGGCAGGAACTGAAGGACGCGTAGGCGCTCCGGCCGGGGCGGGCACCGGGGAACCACGGCGCGCTCGCGGCTGCGGATCGTCCGCAGCCGACCCCGGCCGCGGATCCTCTGCGGCCGGTCGCGCGCCTCCCCGCGCCCCTGTCGGGCCGGGGGCTCACCCCGGCAGGGCGGCCGGCCCCTGTCGGGCCGGGCGGCTCACCCCAGCAGGGCGGCCAGCTTCCGCCAGCCTTCCCGCGGCAGGGCGTCCGCCGGGCCCTCCTCCACCACCTGGAGGGCGACGTGGTCGGCGCCCGCCTCCACGAAGGCGGTGATACGGCGGCGGATGGTGTCCTCGTCGCCCCAGGCGAACACCGCGTCGATCAGGCGGTCGCTGCCGCCGTCCGCCACGTCCGCGTCGGTGAAGCCGAGGCGGAGGAAGTTCTTGACGTAGTTCGGCAGCTGGAGGTAGCGGGCGAGATAGGCGCGGGCGGTGGCGCGGGCGCGGGCCGGGTCCGCGTCGAGGACCACCTTGAACTCCGGGGCCAGCAGCGCGTCCTCGCCCAGGATCTCCCGGGCCTGCGCGGTGTGCTCGGGCGTGCCCAGGTAGGGGATCGCGCCCGCCGCCCGGTCCCGGGACAGCCGGAGCATCTTGTCACCGAGCGCGGCCAGCACCCGGCGGTCGGCGGGCATGCCCGCCTTGTCCAGGGCGGCCAGGTACTCGACCATCGCCGAGTACGGGCGCCGGTAGTCCTTCACCATCGGTCCGTGGCTCACCCCCAGGCCGAGGACGAAGCGGCCCGGGTGGTCAGCCTCCACCTCGGCGAAGCTCGCCGCGGTGGCGTCGGCGTCGTGCTCCCAGATGCTCTGGATGCTGGTGCCGACGACGATCCGCTCGCTCGCCCGGAGCAGCGGGACCGCGTTGCGGGCGGAGCTGTTGCCGCCCAGCCACACGGCGCCGAAGCCGAGCCGCTCCAACTCGGCGACGGCCTCGGCGCGTTCACCGGCGCGGTCGGGATCCTCCGAGCGCAGCTCGAAGCTCCAGACGCCGTACCGGCCGACCCGATCCTTGAGGTTTCCCGCGTCCACGCTCATCGGTTTCTCGTCCCTTCGGTCGCCGCGTGCCGTGATGATCTCTACGTGTACCGCGTACCAACCGGCGGAACCCGGGGCTGATTCCCGCCGCGGCGGGCCGGTGCACCCGATCGGTCGATGGGGCTACCGGTCCGGGGCCCCCTCCAGGAACCGCTCCAGCGCCTCCACCACGAGCCGGTGGTCCTCCACCTGCGGCAGACCGGACACCGTGACGGCGCCGACCACGCCCACGCCCTCCACGGTGATCGGGAAGGAGCCGCCGTGGGCCGCGTAGGTGTCGGGATCCAGGCGCGAGGACTCCTCGAACGTGGTGCCCTTGGCCCGGAAGCGGGCGCCCACCAGATAGGAGGCGGAGCCGTAGCGCTCCACGACGCGGCGCTTGCGGGCGATCCAGGCGTCGTTGTCGGGCGTGGAGCCGGGGAGCGCCGCGTGGAAGAGCTGCTGGCCGGCGCGGTGGATGTCGATGGCGATCGGGGCCTGCCGCTCCCGGGCCAGGCGGACCAGGAGCGAACCCAGCTCCCAGGCGTCGTCGTGGGTGAACCGGCGGAACACCAGACGGCGCTGCTGCGCCTCCAGTTCCTCCACGGTGGGCACCGGCTCGGGAGTCGTCTTCGGGGTCATCTCGGGGGTCACCTCCGGGTCGGGTGCGGGGCTGCGTACGGGGCCGGGGACTGCGCGCGCGTCACAGGGACACCGTGACGCCGTCCCGGGCCGAGCGGCGCGCCGCCTCCAGGACGTCCAGCGCGGCGGCGGCCTCGTGGGCGGTCACCGGGTTGGGGCCGCCCTCCAGCAGGGCCTTCGCCACCGCCGCGTAGTAGGCGGGGTAGTCACCCGGAAGGGTCGGCTCCACCTGGCCGCCGCCGGTCAGCGGGGACTCACCGGAGCCGAGCCTGCCCCACAGCGACTCGTCCTCCTCGCCCCAGCCGGGGCCGGGCCGCTTGCCCTCGCGCAGCGCCGCCTCCTGCGGGTCCAGGCCGTACTTGACGTAGCCGGCCCGCGCGCCCAGCACCCGGAAGCGGGGGCCGAGCTGGGCGGCGGTCGAGGAGACGTACAGGTGCGAGCGCACCCCGTTCGCGTGCGTGAGGGCGATGAACGTGTCGTCGTCGGCCTCCGCGCCCGCCCGGCGCACCACCGACTCGGCGTAGACCTGCGTGGCCGGGCCGAACAGGACCAGCGCCTGGTCGAGGACGTGGCTGCCGAGGTCGTACAGCAGACCCCCGATCTCCGCCGGGTCGCCGGACTCCCGCCAGCCGCCCTTGGGCTTCGGCCGCCACCGCTCGAAGCGCGACTCGAACCGCCATACGTCGCCCAGGGCGCCCTCGGCGAGCAGCTTGCGCAGGGTCAGGAAGTCGTTGTCCCAGCGGCGGTTCTGGAAGACCGACAGCAGGACGCCGCGCTCCTCGGCGAGCGCCGCCAGCTCACGCGCCTCGGCGGCCGTGCCCGCGATCGGCTTGTCCACCACGACCGGCAGACCGGCCTCGAGCGCGGTGGCCGCGAGCGGGACGTGCGTCTTGTTCGGCGAGGCGATGACGATCAGGTCCAGCTCGGCGGCCCGGCCGAACAGCTCGTCCGGGCCGTTCGCGATCCGTACGTCCGGGAACTCGGCGCGGGCCTGCCGCTGCCGGTCGGGGTTCGAGGTGACGACCGTGTCCAGGGTGAGCCCGTCGGTGGCGGCGATCAGCGGGGCGTGGAAGACGGAGCCCGCGAGGCCGTAGCCGACGAGGCCCACGCGGAGCGGGCCGCGCGCGGGGGTGCCGGGGGAAGTACCAGTCATGCCCCCACTTTCGCAACGCTGTTGCCAAAGTGCAAGCGGGAGCCACAATGGGGACGTGAACAGCACGAACGGCGGTACGGACACGGCGAGCGCGGCACCCGGTATGCGGCGCGGGGCGGGCGGCGCGAATCTCCTCGCGCTGCGCAGCCACAACACCGCGCTCGTGCTCGACCTGCTGCGCACCGCCGGCCCGGAGGGCATCAGCCGGCTGGAGCTCGCCGAGCGGACCGGGCTGACCCCGCAGGCGGTCAGCAAGATCACCGCCCGGCTGCGTCAGGACGGCCTCGCCGCCGAGGCCGGACGGCGGGCGTCCACGGGCGGCAAGCCGCGGACCGTACTGCGGCTGGTGCCCGAGGCGGGGCACGCCCTCGGCGTCCACCTGGACCGGGACGAGCTGCGGGCGGTGCTGGCCGACCTCGACGGCGCGGTGGTGGGGGAGCGGCGGGCCCCGCTGGACCTCGGGGCGGGCGCGGAGGCCGTGGTCGCGGCGGTGGCCCGGGAGGCGCAGGCGCTGGTGGATCGGGCGCTGCGACCGGGGGCGGCCGGGCCCGCGTCCCTGCTCGGTCTCGGGGTAGCGCTGCCCGGCCCGCTGGACCACACCCGCGGGATCCTGCACCGGGTCACCGGTTTCCCCGAGTGGGACGGCTTCCCGCTGCGGGACGCGCTGGCGCGGCGGCTCGGGGTGCCGGTCGTCGTCGACAAGGACACCAACGCCGCGGCGCTCGGCCTCGCGGTGGGCGGCGCGGGCGGCGCGGGCTGCTCCTTCGCCTACCTGCACCTCGGTACGGGCCTGGGGGCGGGGCTCGTGATCGGCGGGAGCGTGCACCGGGGGGCGCGGACGGGCGCCGGCGAGTTCGGCCACCAGGTCATCCAGCTGGACGGCCCGCCCTGCACGTGCGGCGGGCGGGGCTGCGTCGAGGTGCTGTGCCTGGGCGCCGTCGCCCGCGGCGACCTCGACGAGGCGGCCCGGGTGCTCGGCGCGGGCGCCGCCAACCTCGCCGGGCTGCTCGACATCGACCTGGTCCTGCTCGGCGGCCGGACCGTCGCCGCCGCGCCCGAGGCGTTCGTACGCGGGGTGGGCGCCGTCCTCGACGCGCGCGCCCGGCGCGAGGGCGGGCGCGCGGGCGCCGTACCGGTGCGGATCGCGCCCGGCGGAGCGCGCGGGGTCGCGGAAGGCGCGGCCCAGTTGCTGCTCGCGCCACTGTTCGGGCGGGGCGATGCCTGAGGGTTCACCGGCCGGGCGTGCCTGTCCGGGCGGGGAACGTCTGACGGTGTGCCTGCTCCGGTTCGGTACGGGGATGCCTGAGGGCTCGCCTGCCGGATCGGCGCCGGTCTGATCACCGCGTTCCTCGCGGTCCTGCCGGTCGGTGTATCCGTACCGGGGGAGGAGGTTTGACGGCCCGCCGGCCGGGTGTGCCCCCTCGGGACGGGCGGGTGGCCGGCGGTTACGCCGACCGGGTGGACCGTCGGGGCCGTCGGGGGCGGGCGCCCCGAATGGCGGTTCCCGCCCGCGCGAGACACCGGCATGCTCATGTGCTCATGCGACTGTGTACGCCCGTGTCCCCCTGCCTGTTGGCGGCAGCCGCCCTGCTCACCACGGTCACGATCACGACCGCGACGGCGCCCGATCCGGCGCACGCCACCCCACGCGCCCCGGCGCGCACCGGAGCTCTCGCGCCCGCCGACGGCTCCGCCGGCCCCGGCACCCCCGCCGACGCCTCCGTCCCCACCGGCACCCGCGCCTTGGCCGGCCACGGCACCCCCGCCTGCGCCGCCCCCGGTGACCGCGACTTCCCTCTCACCACCCGCGTCCACGGCGGCCCCGCCGTCTACCGGGCCGGTGGCGGTCACGGCACCTGGTATCTGGATCTCACCAACACCACCACCCGGACCTGCTCCGGCATCCACCCCGTCGTCGTCCTCGTCGACGAGCGCCGGTCCCTGAAGCCGTCGCAGCTACGCCTGGAGTTCCACGACGGCTCCCGCTTCCGCCCCGTCCGCTTCGTGACGACCGACGCCCACGAGCTGATCGGCGCCCTCGCCGCCGACGCCGACGGCTTCCCCGGCTTCACGATCGGTCCCGGCCGCACCCGCACGGTGGCGGTGCGGCTCGCGGTCACCCCGGACGCCGGGCCCGACGAGGTCACCGCCAACGCGGCGATCGTGCAGCGGAGGGAGGACGACGGCGACTGGGTCGGCCAGTCCAACGACTACCGCTTCCGTGTCGCGCCCGCCGGACCGTCCGACTCCGCGCCCGCCCTCACCCCCGGCCTCACCCCCGCCGCCCCCGACGGCCGGTTCCCCTTCGCCGACCAGCTCGCCGGCACCGGGTTCGGCCGGATCCTCCAGGCGCTGACGATCGCCGCCCTGCTCGCCGCCGCCGGCACCACCGCCGTCCTGCTGGCCCGCGGACGCCGATGAGCCGGCCCGCGGACGCCGCTGACGCGGCGGGGGCCGGGCACGGGCCCCGGCGCCGTCCCCCTCGCACGCCCTCCCGCACCGCCCGGTCCGGCCGGTCCGGTCCCGGCACATCGCGGGCGACGGCGGGTACCGGGTGATCGACGGGGTTCGCCGGACGCGGTCCTGACTACGCTGGGGGCGTCGGTACGCCGTGGTTCCGGCGCCCCCGCCCGATGTCCGTACGCACGCCAGGAGTTCGCAGCACATGGCAGACCGCAAGCCCATCGAATCGTGGCTCACCGACATGGACGGCGTCCTCATCCACGAGGGGGTGCCGATCCCCGGAGCCGACGCCTTCCTCAAGAGGCTGCGCGAGTCCGGCAAGCCCTTCCTGGTCCTGACCAACAACTCCATGTACACCCCGCGCGACCTGCACGCCCGGCTGCGCCGCATGGGACTGGAGGTGCCGATCGAGGCCATCTGGACCTCGGCGCTGGCCACCGCCAAGTTCCTCGACGACCAGCGGCCCGGCGGCTCGGCGTACGTCATCGGCGAGGCCGGCCTGACCACCGCCCTGCACGACATCGGGTACGTCCTCACCGACCACGACCCGGACTACGTCGTCCTCGGCGAGACCCGCACCTACTCCTTCGAGGCCATGACGAAGGCGGTGCGGCTCATCAACGGCGGCGCGCGGTTCATCTGCACCAACCCCGACGAGACCGGCCCCTCCACCGAGGGGCCGCTCCCCGCGACCGGCGCGGTGGCCGCCCTCATCACCAAGGCGACCGGCAAGAAGCCCTACTTCGCGGGCAAGCCCAACCCGCTGATGATGCGCACCGGCCTCAACGCCATCGGCGCCCATTCCGAGACCAGCGCGATGATCGGCGACCGCATGGACACCGACGTGCTGGCCGGCATCGAGGCCGGGATGCAGACCTTCCTGGTCCTCACCGGCCTGACCAGCCCCGGACAGATCGAGGACTTCCCCTACCGGCCGTCCCAGGTCGTGGACTCCATCGCGGATCTCGTCGACCGGGTCTGAAACCGGCCGCCGCCCGTCGTCACCCGTTCGGCGCACCCCGGCCCCGCACCGGATGCGGGGCCGGGGCGTCCGGGAGAGTCTCCGGACGGGAGGTTCACGATGGGATCACTCAGCGTCACACTCGGTGCCGGGGCCGCGCTCGCCGTGCTCCTCGCCCCGGTCGCTCCGGCGCTTCCGGCGCTTCCGGCGATCCGGACGGTCCCGGCGGCCCACGCGGCGTCCGGCCCGGACGCGGCGGCGGGCGTCCGGACGACTCCCGCCAGGCCCGCCCCCGGCACCGACATCACGCTCCGCGCGGCCGGCTGTACCGGGAAGACCGCCGTCGCCGTCTCCCCGGCCTTCGTCTCGGACATGCCCTTGGCCCCGGTGGGCGACGACGGCACCCTCACCGGCTCCGGCCGCGTCCGCTCCACCGCCGCGGCCGGGAGGCACGAGGTGCGGGTCCGCTGCGGCGCCGCCGAACGGACGGCCACCCTCACGGTGGCCGGACGGACGTCCCCGTCCGCCCGGCCCGCCGCCCCGGCCTCACCCGTCGCCCCCGTCGACGCGGGCGGTGGTGGCGCCGCCCGTCTCGCCGCCGAGGACGGCGGCCGCACCACCGGCCCCGGCACCGCCCACACCGTGACCGGACTGGTCCTCGCGGGAGCCGCCGCGGTGGCCGTCGCCCTGCGCGGTGCGCGCCGCTGCCGCGGAACGGAGTGACCATGCCCGGCGAGGAACGCTCCCGAGGTACCGGCCGGCTCGTGACCGGCGTCGTCTGGGCGGTGCTGCTGCTCGGGCTGTGGCTGTGGGGCCGGGCCACCACCGCCCCGCCGGACGGCGCCGTGCCCGGACCGGCCACCGGCGACATGGCGGCGGCCGGCCGCCCGCCCGACGTGGACCTGCCGCGGGCGCACCGGCCGCTCGGCGCGGCGCTCCCGCACCGCCTCGACATCCCCGGCCTCGGCATCCAGGCACCGGTGACGGCCCGCGGACTCGACGCCCGCGGCGCCCTTGACCCGCCGCCCTTCGACCAGGCCCACACCGTCGGCTGGTACGCCGGCGGGCCGGCCCCGGGCGCGGCCGGCACCGCGCTGATGGTGGGGCACGCCGACACCGAGACACGGCCCGCCGTCTTCCACCGGGTGAGCAGGCTGAAGCCGGGCGACACCATCCGGGTGCTCCGGGAGGGCACCGGGGTCGCCGAGTTCACCGTCGACGGCGTCCAGGTCCTCGACCGCGACCGCTTCGACGCCCACCAGGCGTACGGGCCGCGCGAGGCGGGGCGGGCCGAGCTGCGGCTGATCACCTGCGGCGGCACCTTCGACCGCGCGGCGGGCGGCTACTCGGCGAACGTGGTCGTCTCCGCGTATCTGACCGGGACCGGCCGGTGAGGCACGGATCTCGACGTATCTGACCGGGACCGGCCGGTGAGGCACGGATCTCGACGTATCTGACCGGCACCGGCCGGTGGCGCACGGTTCTCGGCCATCCGGCCGAGAACGCCGAAGGCCCCTCGCGTGTGCGAGGGGCCTTCGGCTGTCGGTGCGCCGCCAGGGACTCGAACCCCGGACCCGCTGATTAAGAGTCAGCTGCTCTAACCAACTGAGCTAGCGGCGCCTGCTGACATCGACAACTCTACCCGACGCCGAAGGGTGCTCCCGACCACCGCCCGCCGGGCCCCGGGGGCGCGGACCGCCCCGTACATCATTCGGACCGTCAACATGCGCGTGCCGGGGACAGTTGGAAAACTGGCGCTCGTGCACCGACGCGGACATGTCCACCTGGAGTGTGAGGTAGGTCGCATGAATACTCCGGTATTCGAAGAATTCGATCCCGCGAGCGATTGCGACTGCCCGGGCTGCCGGCACTGGCGGCGCGTTCTGCCGTTCTCCGACCGGTCCCCGGCCGGCCGCGCCCCCGGCCACCCGGCCGCGCACCGCGCGCTGATCGCGGCCACCGCGGCCGCGGCGGCCGGCGCCGCCCTGGGCGCGGCTCCCGCCGCGGCGGCCCCGGCCGCCGCCCACGCCCCCTACCGGCCGGGCGTTCCCGCGGGTGACGAGCCCGGCACCCCGCAGGGCGGCACCGCCCCGCTGCACGGTCCCGGCGCCGGGCCGGCCCGGCCGCCGGCCGGGACGGTGATCCCCGCGACGACCCGCGCGGAGATCATCGCCCGGGCGGAGAAGTGGGTCGCCGCGAAAGTGCCGTACAGCATGACCGCCTATTGGACCGACGGTTACCGGCAGGACTGCTCGGGCTATGTCTCGATGGCCTGGAGCCTGCCCGGGAACGAATGGACGGGCAGCCTCGGCCTGTACGCCGACCGCATCACCAAAGAGGAACTCCAGCCCGGCGACATCCTGCTGTTCCACAATCCGGCCGACCCCCAGAACGGCTCCCACGTGGTGATCTTCGGTGGCTGGACGGACTCCGCGCACACCCACTACACCGCCTACGAGCAGACGCCCCCGCACACCCGCCGGCAGACGACCCCGTACGCCTACTGGAGCAACTCCGCCAGCTACCTCCCCTACCGCTACAAGGGCCTGGCGACCGGCGCGGCCGGGACGGCCGCCGCGGCGGCCCCCGCGCAGACGGGGCGGGCCTCGGGCGCGGCCGGGGCACCCGCCTCGCACGGGGTGCCCGGCTACCCGGGCCGGGCGATGTTCCGTCCGGGCGCGCACAACCCGTACGTCACCCAGCTGGGGCGGCAGCTCGTGAGGAAGGGATTCGGCGCCTCCTACACCACCGGGCCCGGGCCCCGCTGGGGCGAGGCGGACCGGCGGGGCGTCGAGGCGTTCCAGCGCTCCCAGGGCTGGCGGGGCGGCGCGGCGGACGGCTATCCGGGGCCGGAGACCTGGCGGCGGCTCTTCTCCTGAACCACCCGGGGCCCGCGCGCGGCCACTCGTCGGCGCGGCGCGGACGCCCCGGTCGCTCACCCGTTCATGACGCGTCTGGCGCGGAGGCTGGAGCACGCATGAGTACGACCACGTCACCCACGCCCGAGTCCGGCGGCCCCGTGGAGGGGACGGCCCGGCCCGGCCGCCTCATCCGGAACGAGGCCACCACCGAGATCCCGGTCCACCTGCTGTTCCGTGACGACCCCCAGCCGGCGCCCGTGCCGCTGCGGCCCGCGGTCGTGGCCCGCAGGCAGGGCACGGGGGAGCAGCCGCGGCTGCGCCGGCCGGCGCAGCCGCGGCCGGGGTCCGCCGTGGAGGTCGATCCGGACCTGGTGGAGCGTCCGGCCCGGGTGCTGCCCGGCGCGGCGGGTGTCCTGGCCGGCGTCTGCGGCGCGGCCGGCTGCCTGGTCACGTCCTGGTGGGCCGGGCTCCTGCCGCCCCTCGCGGCGGCGGCACTGCCCACGGCCCCCGGCGCCGGGCTGGGCGCGGCCCAGTGGGCGGCGTACGCGGGGGCGGTCGCGCTCGGGCTGTTCGGCCTGGGCGGGCTGGCCCGGGGGCGGACCGGGCGGGCCTGGGTGCTCGGCCTGTTCGGCCGTTACCGGGGGACCGTCCGGCGCACCGGCCTGATGTGGGTGAACCCGCTGCTGCTGCGCCGCCGGGTCGACGTACGGCTGCGGCACTGGCGCAGCGAGCCGATGCCCGCGGCCGATCGCAACGGGGTCCCGCTCAGGGTGGTGACGCTGGTGGTGTGGCGGGTGCGGGACACCGCGCGGGCGGCGCTCGCCGTCGAGGACCACGAGACGTATCTGCGCCAGTGCGTCGAGGCGGCGCTCGCCCGGGTGCCGGTGGAGATGCCGGGCGGCGGCGCCCGGGGCTCCGCGGAGACGGCCGGTGACGCGCTGACCCGGCTGGTGGCGGCGGACACGGCACCGGTGGGGCTGGAGGTGTTCTCGGTGCGCCCGGTGCGGGCGGAGTACGCCCCCGAGATCGCCGCGGCGATGCACCGCCGCCGGATCGCCGCCCTGGACGCCGAGCGGCGGGCGCACGTGCTCACCTCGGTCGTGGACTCGGTGGAGGACACGGTGACCCGGCTGACCATGCGCGGGCTGGTGGCGCTCGACGACTACGAGCGAAAAGTCCTGGTCAGGGACCTGACGGTGGCCTTCTGCGCGGGACGGGGCGAGACCGGGCCCTGAGGCCGGGGCCGGGCCGGAGCCGCCCCGAAGGGCAGGCGAACAGCCGGTGAAATCCAGCCCGCGATTGGTATGGACATGTTCAAGCCGCACCCATAATCTGAACTTGGTCTAGACCTGCACAGCTCACTGAACCCCACCTCCCCAGGAGCGGCAGCATGCGTACCAGGACCAAGTTGTCCGCCGCCGTGGTGGGACTGGCGACCACCGGAGCTCTCGTGCTCTCGTCCGGTGGCGCCAGCGGCCACGGCTACACCGACCTCCCCATCAGCCGGCAGAAGCTCTGCCAGAACGGCACGGTCACCAACTGCGGCGCCATCCAGTGGGAACCGCAGAGCGTCGAGGGCCCCAAGGGCTTCCCCGCCGCGGGACCGGCCGACGGGCGGATCTGTTCCGCGAACAACGCCGGCTTCGCCCAGCTCGACAGCCCGCGCACACCCTCGGGCGGCGCCTGGCCCGCCACCAAGGTGACCGGCGGCCAGAGCTACACCTTCCGGTGGCAGTTCACCGCCATGCACGCCACGACCGACTTCAAGTACTACGTGACCAAGCCGGGCTGGAACCAGAACCACAACCTGGCCCGGTCCGACCTCAACCTCACACCGTTCCTGACGGTGCCGTACAACGGCCAGCGTCCGCCGTCCACACTCTCCCACAGCGGCACGCTGCCGTCCGGGCTGAGCGGGCGCCACGTGATCCTCGCGGTGTGGACGGTCGCCGACACGGGCAACGCGTTCTACGCCTGCTCGGACGTCACCTTCTGACGCCGGGGGCCGGGGAACGGGGAAAGGGGCCCCCGCGTGAAGCGAGGGCCCCTCTTCTGTGCGCCGCCAGGGACTCGAACCCCGGACCCGCTGATTAAGAGTCAGCTGCTCTAACCAACTGAGCTAGCGGCGCCTGACTCACGCCTTCCGCTTTTCGCGGCCGGCGACGAGGTAAATACTACCTGGTTCCGGGGGGTGCTCCCGACCACCTGGGCGGGGCCGGGGGACAACCGGTCCGAGTCCTTCAGATCGCCAGGGACAGCAGCACCGGCGCCGCGTTCCGGTTCAGGGTGTCGGCGGCCTGGCGCAGCCGGTGGGCGTGCTCGGCGGGAAGGGACAGCGCGAGGCAGCCCGCCGAGGAGCCCGCGGTGAGCGGGACGGCCGCGCAGACCGTGCCGACGGCGTACTCCTGGAGGTCGAGGACGGGGACCGCGGGCGGCTGCGCCTCCAGGCGGGACAGCAGCACCCGGCGACTGGTGATGGTGCGCGAGGTGAGGCGGGCCATCTTGTGCCGGGCGAGGTGGTCGCGGCGGCCGGCGTGGTCCAGCTGGATCAGCAGGCTCTTGCCGACCGCGGTGGCGTGGGCCGAGCAGCGGAAGTCCACCCACTCGTGCACCCGGGGCGCGGCCGGGCTGTCGGCGTACTGGGTGATCCGGACCTCGCCGTCGAGGTACCGGCTGAGGTAGACCGCGGCGCCGACCGAGTCGCGCAGCCGGTCGAGGGTGCGCTGGAGCCCGTCGCGCAGGGCCTCCTCGCGGCCGTGCGCGGAGCCGAGCCGGCGCAGCGCCTCGCCCGTGACGTACACCCCGTCGCCGGCCCGCTCGACGTATCCCTCGCGGCGCAGCATCCGCAGGAGCGCGGTCAGCCGCTCGGGGCCGAGGCCGGTGTGCCGGGCGAGCTCGGTGCCGGTGGTCCCGGTGGTGTGCCGCGCCACCCTCTCCAGGACGCGCAGCGCGTCCTGGGCCGAGTGGTACGGCGCGGTCGGCTCGTGCTTCAGCGCCACGGTGGTGTCCCCTCGCGCTCGCTCGTAGGGCCGTAGTCCGGACGGTGAATCCTTCTCACGATAGCCGTCCGGGACCCCGGCGGGGCGGGTGTCGGCGAGACCGGGGCACCGGAGCCGGGACGCGACCCGCCGGCACATGCCGGCGGTGCTCCACGGGGCCCGGCCCCGCGCCGTCCGGCACGCGGACCCGGCCCCGCGCCGGAGGGCGCGCGTGCGGGCGCCGGGTCAGAGCACCGCGCTGAGGAATTCCCGGGTCCGGTCGTGCTCCGGCTCGCTGAAGATCTTCTCCGGCGGACCGGCCTCGATCACCCGCCCCGAGTCGAACATCAGCACCTGGTCCGAGATGTCCCGGGCGAAGTTCATCTCGTGGGTCACGCAGAGCATGGTGATGTCGGTCGAGCGGGCGATGTCCCGCAGCACGTCCAGCACACCGGCCACCAGTTCCGGGTCCAGCGCCGAGGTCACCTCGTCCAGCAGCAGCACCTGGGGCCGCATGGCCAGCGCGCGGGCGATCGCGACCCGCTGCTGCTGCCCGCCGGAGAGCTGGCCCGGGCGCTTGTCCAGGTGCTCGCTGAGCCCGACGAGCTCCAGCAGCTCCCGCGCCCGCTCCTCGGCGGCGTCCTTCGACATGCCGAGCACGGTGACCGGCGCCTCGGTGATGTTCCTGAGGACCGACATGTTCGGGAACAGGTTGAACTGCTGGAACACCATGCCGATGTTCTTGCGGATCTCCCGGACCTGCTTCTCGGGCGCCGGGTACAGCGTGCGGCCGTCGACGGTGATCGTGCCCTCGTCGGGCTTGGCCAGGGTCATCAGCAGCCGCAGGATGGTGGTCTTGCCCGACCCGGACGGCCCGATCAGCGTGACGTGCTTGCCGGCGTCCACGGAGAAGTCGAGCCGGTCGAGCACCGTCTTCTCCCCGAACCGCTTGCTGACCTGCTCCAGCCGCACCAGCTCACGCGTGTGCCGCTCGGGGTTCTTTCCGGGGTGGGGGCGGGTGTCACGGGTGTCAAGGGACAAGGCGTCGCTCCAGGGTGCGCAGAAGAAGGGAGGCCAGGTAGGAGATGACGACGAAGGCCACGCCGATCACCGTCAGCGGCTCGGTGAAGTGGAAGTTCTGCTGGGAGAACAGCCGGGCCTCGCCGAGCATCTCCAGCACGGTGATCGCCATCAGCAGCGGCGTGTCCTTCAGCATGGAGATCACGTAGTTGCCGAGGGCCGGCACGACGCGGCGGACGGCCTGCGGCAGGATCACCGCCGTCCATGTCCGCCGGCGCGGCAGGTTCAACGCCGTCGCGGCCTCCCACTGGCCGGCCGGCACCGCCTCGATGCCGGCCCGGTAGACCTGCATCGTGTACGTCGAGTAGTGCAGGCCGATGCCGGCCACGCCGGTGGCCAGCGCGGAGAAGGTCAGCCCCCACTCGGGCAGCACGTAGAAGAGGAAGAACAGCTGCACCAGCAGCGGTGTGTTGCGGACGAACTCCGTGACGGCCCCGACCGGCCACCGCACCCAGCGGCTGGGCAGCCGCATCAGCAGCGCCCACACCAGGCCCAGCACGAACGAGATCAGCGAGCCGAGCACCAGGATCTCCAGGGTGACCAGCAGGCCGTCCCAGAAGTGCGGCATGAACTCGGCCACCGCGTTCCAGTCCCAGTTCATCGCAGACCACCCCCGGCCCCGGCGGGTTCGGCCGCCTTCTCCGCCTTCGGCGCGGGCGCCTCGCCGGCGCCCGCCTTGCCGACGCCCGCCTTCAGCCGCTGCTCCAGACCGCGCATCACCCGCGTCAGCAGGAAGGCGATCACGAAGTAGATGAGCAGCACGTACGTGTAGATCTCGGCGCTCTCCTGGAGCGCGAGGCGTACCAGGTTGCCGCTGAACGCCAGATCACCCATGCCCATGACCGACACCAGGGCGGTGCCCTTGAGCAGCTCGATCAGCAGGTTGGAGAAAGGCGGGATCATCTCCGGCACCGCCTGGGGCAGCAGGATCAGCCGCATCCGCTGCCAGGGCGTGAAGCTGAGCGCGATCCCGCCCTCCCTCTGCGCCGGATCGACCGCCCCGAGCGCGCCGCGCACGATCTCCGCGCCGTACGCCCCGTAGGTCAGCCCCAGCGCGAGCGTGCCCGCCCACAGCGGCACCAGCTGCCAGCCGAAGGCCGGCGGCAGCACGAAGAACACCCAGAAGATCATGACCAGCGCGGAGGTGCCGCGGAACACCTCGGTGTAGAGGCCCGCCAGGAAGCGGACGATCCACAGCCGGTGGGTGCGGGCGACACCGGCCACGAAGGAGACCGCCGTCGCCAGCAGCGCGCTGAGGACGAGCAGCTGGATCGTGACCCAGACGCCCTGGAGTATCAGTTCCCACAGTCCCGGGGTCATCCGCCGCACAGCTCCTTCGCGGTCAGATCGGTCATCTCGGCCCGGGTGAATCCGAACGGCCTGAGGATGCGGAGCAGCTCCCCGCTCTTCCTCAGCTTGTGCAGCTCGGCGTTGAAGGCGTCCCGCAGCCCGGTCTCGGTGAGCCGGAAGGCGAAGCCGCCGCCGTCGACGCGGGGCCTGCCGTCGACGAGCGGCGCGAAGGGCTTGGTCACCTCGGCCTTCGCCGACTTCCTCACCACCTCCCGGGTGGTCAGCGCGGTACCGGCGAAGACGTCGACGCGCCCGGCCTCCACGGCGTTCAGCCCGGCCACCTGGTCCGGGACGATGAGGATGTCGCCCTCCTCGTACCCGGCCTCCACCGCGTGCTGGATCTGGGCGTACCCGGTCCCGGTCGCGAACTTCGCCTTCTTCTCCACCACGTCCCGGTAGTCGCGCAGGCCGAGGGGGTTGCCCTTGCGCACGACGAACGAGTCGAGCATCTGGTAGTCCGGGTCGGAGAAGATGACCTGCGCACAGCGCTCGGCGTTGATGTACATCCCCGCGGCGACCACGTCGAACTGCTGCGAGTTGAGCCCCGGGATGAGGGAGCCGAACTCGGTCGGCACCGGCTGTACCCGGTCCACCCCGAGCCGCTTGAAGATCACCCGCGCCAGCTCCGGCGCCTCACCGGTCAGCTCGCCGTCCTTGTCGATGTACCCGAACGGGATCTCCCCGGCGATCCCGAGCCGGACGACGCCCTGCGCCCGCAGCCGGTCCAGGAGATCACCGCCGTCCGCGCCCGACGCCGTGGCCACGCGGGAGCAGCCCGCGGCCCCCAGCGCGCCCAGCGCCGCGACCCCCGCGAGCAGCGACCGGCGGGTGGGCCCGGGCCGGGGACCGCCTCTGGCGTCCGGTGACGTTCTGTGTGGTGCAGCCATGGGCGCGCGGCTACCCGAAGGCATGCGAGTTATGCAGATTTCTTTCGGCCGGGTACGCCGGCCGGCACGCGCACCGCGGCGGAAACCCGCGCCTCTCGCCGACCACGCCGGGCAGCGGCGCGCCCGCCGCCCGGCGCTCGAACAACTCCACGCGCCGCGTGGCCGGTTCGTCCCGCCGGCCCACCGTGCCGCCGCTGGGCCGGGCACCTGACGATGTGGGCGGTCCGCCGCCGACGGGGTACCCGTGCGGTGGGGCCGCGTCGGACGCCGGCCGGTCCGGCGGACGCGCCGCGGCCCCGCACCGCCGGACGTACCGGACGTGCCGGACGAGGACAGCAGCAGGAAGGGTGGACATGACAGCACTGGGACTCCTCTGCCCGGGCCACTCCGCCGAGGACGACTATCCCCGCATCGAACAGCTGCTGGGCAGCGACATCCGGGTGGACCTGGCCCGCACCGACGCCGGCGAGGAGACGCGCCGGACGGACGCGCTCGGCCGGATGGGCGCGCCGGAGCGGCTCGCGGCGGGTGTGCAGGAGCTGCGGCACACGGGCGCGGAGGCCGTGGTGTGGGCGTGCGCCGACGGCAGCTTCGCGTACGGCTGGGAGGGCGCCCACGAGCAGGTCCGCTCCCTGGCCCGCACGGCCGGCATGCCCGCCTCCTCGACCTCCTTCGCCTTCGTGCACGCGATCCGGGAGCTCGGTGTGGGCCGGGTCGCCGTCGGCGCCACCTACCCGGAGGAGGTCACCGCCCTCTTCGCCGACTTCCTGCGCGCGGACGGCATCGAGGTCGTCGGCGTCCACAGCGCCGGGGGCGTCCCGGCCGCCGGGGGCGGAGCCCGGGGCGAGGCGGAGGTGCTGTCCCTGGCCCGCCGCGCCGACCGGCCCGACGCCGAGGCGGTCCTGCTGCCCGACACGGCACTGAGCACCGCGGCCCACGTGACCACCCTGGAGGAGGAGCTCGGCAAGCCGGTCCTCACCGCCAGCCAGGTCACCGTCTGGGAGGCGCTGCGCCTGGCCGACCGCCGGGTGAACGCGCCCGAACTGGGGTCTCTGTTCAACCGGGAGCCGGTCGTTCAGGTGTGAGGCGCGGGGCCGGGGACCCGGCCCCGCGCCTCATGAGGGAAAGGCATGAGAAAACCCCGGTCCGCGCGGGACCGGGGTTTTCGTCAGAGCGCCGGGCAGGCCTTGCACCTGCATCTCCCCGCAGGAAGCGGGGCGTCTTTCCTTGGACCACCAACGCATCGCCGGTTGCTCGGAGTTGCTCCGCCGACCAGCGCATGATGATCATACCGCAGCTCCGCACGGGCGCGCACATCGCGCCCACGGCGGACGGGCCCCGGTGCCGGGGCCGGGCCCGGCACCGCCGCTCCGGGGGGAATAACCGGAGAGAGTCTCCTGTTATCCGCTCGGCGAACGTCGTACGAATCAGGAGGCACCCCATCGTGGCCGCAGACGCCGTAGAGGAGATCCGGGGCACGGCACAGGGCACCGCCCCCGTCCCGCTGTCCGTCCTGGACCTGGTCACCGTCGGTGCGGGCCGGACGGCCGGCGACGCCCTGCGCACCAGCGTGGACATCGCGCGCCTGGCGGAGGCCCGCGGCTTCCACCGGTACTGGGTCGCCGAGCACCACTCCATGCCCGGCGTGGCCTCGTCCTCGCCGGCCGTGATCCTGGCGTACCTCGCCGCGCACACCGACCGCATCCGGCTCGGCTCGGGCGGCGTGATGCTGCCCAACCACGCCCCGCTCGTCATCGCCGAGCAGTTCGGCACGCTGGAGGCGATGGCTCCCGGGCGGATCGACCTCGGGCTCGGCCGGGCTCCCGGCACGGACGGCGCCACCGCCGCCGCCCTGCGCCGCACCGAACGGCTCCACGAGGGAGCCGACGAGTTCCCGCAGCAGCTGGTGGAGCTGACCCGGTTCCTGGACGACGAGTTCCCCGACGGGCACCCCTACCGCCGCATCCACGCCGTCCCCGGACCGGTGCAGGCGACCTCCCCGGGCGGCGTGCAGTCGCCGCACCGCCCGCCGATCTGGCTGCTGGGCTCCTCCGGGTTCAGCGCCCGCCTGGCCGGCGCCCTCGGCCTGCCCTTCGCCTTCGCCCACCACTTCTCGGCGCGGAACACGATCCCGGCGCTCGACCTGTACCGGGAGTCCTTCCGCCCGAGCGAGGTCCTCGACGCGCCGTACGCGCTCATCGGCGTCTCCGCCCTCGCCGCCGACGAGGCCAGGGAGGCCCGGCGGCAGGTGCTGGCCGCCGCGCTGAACATGGTCCGGCTGCGCACCGGCCGTCCCGGGCTCGTGCCGACGCCGGAGGAGGCGGAGGCGTACGACTTCAGCCCGATGGAGCGCGAGTTCGTCGACTCCTGGAACGCGAACGTCATCCACGGCACCGCCGACGAGGTCCGCACCGGCCTGGACGATCTGCACAAGCGCACCGGCGCCGACGAGCTGATGATCACCGCCAACGCGCACGGCGGGGACGTGCGCCTGCGCTCCTACGAGCTGATCGCCGACGCCTACGGGTTCCCGACGCCCGCCTGAACCCCGGCACCGGGTGAGCCCAGCAGCTCGGAGATGCGGTCCGGCGGCACCGGGCGGGAGTACAGCCAGCCCTGACCGGTGTCACAGCCGATCCGGCGCAGGCGCGTGGCCTGCGCCGAGGTCTCGACGCACTCGGCGGTGACGGTCAGGCCGAGCCGGTGGGCGAGCTGGACCATCGCCTCGACGATCACCTCGTCGGCGGCGGCGTCGCGCTCCCCGGCCCCGCCGTCCCCGTACATCCGGCCGTTCTCGCCGTTGCCGAGGGGCTCACCGCCGCCGGGGGTCTCGTCGTGGCCGAGGGGCTCGCGCCGCTCGCGGTTTCCATGGGTCTCGTACTGGAAGCCGCGGACGAAGGAGCCGTCCAGCTTCAGGACGGACACCGGCAGGCGGCTGAGGTAGGCGAGGTTCGAGTAGCCGGTGCCGAAGTCGTCGATGGCGATCCGCACGCCCATGTCGCTGAGCGCCTTCAGCGCCTGCAACGGCCGGCCCGCCGAGCCCATCACCGCCGACTCCGTCAGCTCCAGCTGGAGCAGGTGCGGCGCCAGCTCCGTCTCGGCGAGCGTGGCCGCCACGTCGGCCACCAGATCGGAGTCCCAGACCTGGCGGACGGCCACGTTGACGCTGACGAAGATCGGCGGCTCCCCGGGGTGGTCCAGCTGCCAGCGGCGGGCCTGCCGGCAGGCCGTGCGCAGCACCCAGCGGCCCAGCGGGACGATGGAGCCGTCCTCCTCGGCCAATGTGATGAACCGATTCGGCGCCAGTACGCCGAACTGGGGGTGCTCCCAGCGGACCAGCGCCTCGACGCCGTGGACCCGGCCGTCCGCCATGCCCACCAGCGGCTGGTACTCCAGGGCGAACTCGCCGCGCTCGATGGCCGGGCGGAGCGTGGAGGCGAGCGCCTGCCGGGTCATGCGGTGGGCGTTGCGCTCGGGGTCGAACAGCGTCCAGCGGGCCTTGCCGTCCGCCTTCGCCCAGTACAGGGTCGTGTCGGCCGCCTGCATCAGGGCGGTGGCGGTCGTCCCGGCGGCGCGGCGTTCCACGACGCCGATCGACGCCGAGACCGACAGGCGCCGGCCCGACAGGTCGAATGGCTCCTGAAGGACCGTCAGCACGGACTCGGCGAGCTCGGCGAGCTGGTCGGTGCCGGTGGAGTCCTCGACCAGGAGGGCGAACTCGTCACCGCCCAGCCGGGCCACCAGCGGGGTGCCGGCCCGGCCGTCGCCGGCCTCCTCGGCGCAGCGCGTGAGGCGCTCGGCGACGGAGGCCAGCAGCAGGTCGCCGACGCGGTGCCCGAGGGTGTCGTTGACGGCCTTGAAGCCGTCCAGATCCAGGTAGCACAGGCCGATCCGGCCGGTGCCGCCGGGCTCGTACGACTCCGCGTGCAGCGCGGCCGTCAGACGTTCGAAGAACAGGGTGCGGTTGGGCAGCCGGGTCACCGGGTCGTGCATCTCCAGATGCCGCAGCCGTGCCTGGAGTTCGCGCCGGGCGCTGATGTCGGTCACGGACAGCAGCAGGCCGGGAGCGCCCTGCGCCAGCGGTTCCACGGTGACCTGCGCCCACAGGGACCGGCCGTCGGGGCGTTTCAGCCGGCGCGTGCAGCGCAGGCTGCGCTGCACGCCGCGCAGCACCTCGCGGTAGGCGTGCCAGACACGGGCGTCGGAGGCGAGGTCCATCAGATCGGCGGCGGCGCGGTCGGCCAGCGCCTCCGGCTCGGCTCCGAGCAGGGCGGCGAGGGCGTCGTTGGCGCTCACGACGAGACCCTCGGAGTCGATGAGGGCCATGGCGAGCGGCGCGGCGGTGAAGGCGCGACGGTACGGGAACGGCTCGGCGCAGGGGCGGCCGGGCGGCCGCGGCGGGCCGGCCGGGGACTGCGGTGCCGGCGGCTCGACGGCGGGGACGGGGGCCGGTGACCCGGTCGCGGCGGCGGGGGCGTCGTGGACCGGTGGTCCGGTGGCGACGGTGCCGAAGGCGAGCGGGCCGGTGCCGAGGGCACCGTGGGCGAACGGCTCGGCGCCGGGGCTGTCGCGCATCGGCGGCTCGGCACCCGCAGCCGCACTGATGTCACTCTCTGTGACGGCGGACCGGATGAGGTCTGCCGCGGGCGTCGGCCCTTCGGACGTTCCGCTCACCGCTCGCTCCCGCAGTGCACTCGATCTCTGTCCGTGCAGGAAAGTGTGCCGATCATAGAGGCTGGCCCCAGGCCCTTCCAGCCGCGCGTCGGCCTCCGGCTGCCGCCCGCCCGCCCCGACAGATCGTTTCTGCGCACACCTGGACGGGTTCCTCGCCCCTCCGACCAGTTGTGACGTTCCGTGAATGACCTTGGGCGTCCCCGGATCATCTGCCGTGCCGGAAAGTCCGGTCCACTCACCCGTCCGGTGCATGCGAACAGGGCGTAGTACGACAAACACACACAAGCTGGGTGCGGTGTCCCGCGAACCCCACCCGGAGGTCCCTGTGCCGCGCCCGTTCCCCCTGAGGCGACGTCCCCGTGGGGCCCTTCAGGGGCTCCGGGCGGGGCGGTGCCGGGCCGGAACGCGGCCCCGGCTGCGCAGCGCGGCGGCCGTGTGCACCACCATGGCGGCGCTGGCCGCGACCTCCCTGGTCACCGCCCCCTCGATCGCCGAGCCGTTCTCCCCGGCGCCCTGCGCCCTGGAGCGCACCGCCGCGCACCACTCCGAGGGCCTGGACACCTGGAACGCCGCCTACCCGCGGCCGGTCCGCCGGCTCGACGCGGTGATGGTGTTCCTCTCCTTCCCGGACTCCCAGCCCCTGGCCGGTCCGCGCGAGCTGGCCGCCGACCACTTCCCGGCCACCACCCGCTTCTTCCAGCGGGCCTCGTACGGCACCTTCACGCTGCGCCCGCACCCGCTGCGGCACTGGATCGGCATGCCGCGGCCGTCGACGGCGTACGTCATACAGCGGGACTGGGACACCGAGCACCGGACCGCCTATCTCCGCGACGCGCTCGCCGCCGCGGACGCGCACGTGGACTTCTCCCGCTACGACATCGTGTACTTCGTCGCCGACCCGGACGCCCCCGGGGTGGACTCGGACGCGACGAAGGTCGTCAACCTGGACACCCCGCTGCGGGCCGACGGTACCGACATCCGGCGGGTGGTCACTGTCTTCGAGAACCATCCGCCGGACCGGCTGGTCCTGGCCCACGAGACCGGACATGTCTTCGACCTGCCCGACCTGTACCACCGGCCGGTCGACGGCAAGGGCGACTGGGACACCCATGTCGGCGACTGGGACCTGATGGGCAGCCAGTTCGGGCTGGCCCCGGATCTGTTCGGCTGGCACAAGTGGAAGCTGGGCTGGCTCCAGCCCCGGCAGGTGGTGTGCGTGGCCGGCCCGCGCCCGGCCCGGCTGACGCTGGAGCCGCTGGAGGCGGGGCCCGGCACGCCGGTGACGGGCCCCGCGGGGGTGCCGGTCTTCGGGCTCGGCCGGGGCGTGAAGCTGGCGGTCGTGCGCACCGGCGCCCGCAGTGTGCTCGCCTTCGAGGTGCGCGGGCCGGTGGGCAACGACGCGGCGGCCTGCACGGCGGGGGTGCTGGTGTACCGGGTGCGCAGCGGGGCCGAGTCCGGCCGCGGGCCGGTCGAGGTGATCGACGCCCATCCGCGCACGCGGGCCTGCTGGGAGGACTCCGTCTACCCGCCGCTCGCGGACGCGCCCGTCGCTCTCGGGGAGAGCTTCACGGTGCCGGGGGAGCGCGTGCGGGTGGAGGTGGAGGGGCGTACGGCGTCGGGCGCGTGGACGGTGCAGATCACGACCGGGTGACACGCCGGGGATCACCGCCGGACGCGCCCGGCGGTACGGGCCCGGCGGTACGGGCTCGCCGGTATACGCGAGAGGCTCCTCGCGTGTGCGAGGAGCCTCTCGGTGTCGTGCGCCGCCAGGGACTCGAACCCCGGACCCGCTGATTAAGAGTCAGCTGCTCTAACCAACTGAGCTAGCGGCGCCTGCTGACGTCGTAGACCTTAGCACCCTGGTCGGCGGGAGGAAAAATCGAAATCCGCACGGCCGCCCGGGCCGCTCGCACGGCCGCCCACAGCAGTACCTCGGGGCCCGGCAGCCAGGGGTGCCGGGTGTCCGGCGCGACGAGCCAGCGCGAGCCGGTACGGTCGGCGGAGCCGGCGCCGCGCAGAGCCGGGACGGTCACCGCGTCCCCGGTGCCGTGGCACAGCAGCGGCGGGACCGCGTCCGTCCGGCCGCCGTCCCGGCCGCGCGCGCCCCACTCCTCCCACTCCAGCAGCGAGGGCAGCCGCTGGGCGGCACCCGGCGCGGCGAACAGCAGGGTACGGCCCCGGAACTCCGCCACCGGCCCCGAGCCGGGGCCCTCCTCCCACAGCCGGTCCAGCATCCGGCGCCCGAACACGGCCGGGGCGCTGACGATGTCGAAGGCGGAACCGCAGGGCAGCACCACGGGGGCGTCCGGCCGCTCCTCCCAGAGCGCGAGCGTGCTGCGCGGATAGGTGCCCGCCGAGGCCAGCCAGGCGGCGCCGTCCGTGGTGACGTCCGAGATGTGCGGTGTGCTGCTCATGGCGCACAGATCTACCGGCCGTGAGCGTGCCGTTCCACAGAGTTGCCGGAATTCGGGACAGGGCGGACGGACGTGGGGTAGCCTGCCCGCTTGGCATATGCCTGCTCACCCCGGGGGGAGACGCCCCGGGACGGCACGGGCGGTAGAGACGGCCGGGACGCGTGGTCAGACCGGGTCGGCGTGGGCCGGGCCCTCGCCGCCGCGCAGCAGGTCCCGCCCGAACTCGACCATCTTCTTGGCATAGTCCTCGGTCCACTCGGCCCGTTCGGCGATGTCCGCCGCGGTCAGCCGGTCGAACCGCCGGGGGTCGGCGAGCTGCGCCGCAGCGATCGCCTGGAATTCCACCGCCCGGTCCGCCGCCGCGCGGAACGCCTGCGTCAGCTCCGTCGCCCGGGCCAGCAGCGCCCGGGGGTCGTCCATCGACTCCAGATCGAAGAAGTGCTCCGGGTCGGCGCCCGCCTCCGCGGGCTCGAAGAGCAGGGGCGCGGGGCGTAGCCGCGGTTCGTTGCGACGCGGCGTGGGCTCCGCCATGTCTTCTCCTCCTCGTACGGCGTGGATGACCCGCCCGGTAGGGGGCCACCGTCCATTGTCCCGCGCCCGGGCAAGGGGACCGCGGTGGTGCGGATGCGTCCTCATGGCGCGCGAGGGCTCACGGCGCCGGGCGGCCCCTCTTTCCGCCCGACGTCCAGCGGGCCGCCCGCCGTGACCGCGCCCCACGGCGCTCGCCGCGGTCACGGCCGCCAGGCCACCCGGTGCCCGGCCAGGTGCGCCAGGACCGCGTGGTTGGCCTCCCAGCCGTCCGGGAACTTCACGGCCGTGCCGAGCCGCACCGGCTCCGTGGAGGGGTAGTCGTCCAGCAGCTCGCCCACCCCGGCCCGGCACACCACGACGCACGCGTGCCGGTGCCGGGAGGCCAGCACGCACAGGCGGCCGGTCTCCAGGTGGAAGGCGGTGGCGTCGGGGCGGCCGGACAGCGGGTGCAGGACCACCGTCACGTCGTACTCGCGGCCCTGGAGCCGGTTGGCCGTGTCGACGGTGACACCGCTCACGCCCAGCTCCGCCAGCGCGGCCCGCACCGCCGCCGCCTGGTCCCGGTGCGCGGTGCCGACGGCGATACGCCCGGCGGTCAGGGGCTCCGGTCCGGCGGCGCGTTCGGAGGTCGCCGCGCCGTCCCGGTCCAGCAGCCGCCGGACCACCGCCGCGACCGCCCGCACCGCTTCCGGGTCGGCGCGCGGGGTGTGCCGCGGGGGCAGTTCCAGCAGGCCCCAGCCGGAGGCGGCGGCCTCGTCGATCACCCGGTCCGGGCCGGAGCCGTCAGAGGGGACGGCGAAGGCCAGGCGCCGGTCGCCGGGGCCGGTGCCGCTGCGGAACGGCGTGTACGGGTAGAAGGCGTCCGACACCAGCGGCGCCGCGGAGGCCGGGAGCCGCCACGACACCGGGAGCCGGTGCTGCGGCAGGCCCGGGTTGTGGGCGAGGAGGGTGGTGACGGCGGAGGCCGAGGGGTCGTAGGACAGGCCCGCCCACTGCTCGCCGTCCACGATCGAGAACGGGTCCAGCTGGCCCGGGTCGCCCACGAACAGCGCCCGCTCGAACAGCCCGGCCACGGCGAGCAGCGCGTCCGAGCGCATCTGGTACGCCTCGTCGACGATCGCGTGCCGCCACGGCTCGTCGGTCTTCACATGGGCCCACTTGGCGGCCGTGGACAGCACCACCGGCAGCCCGGCGAGGTCGGCCGCCTTCGCCGACGTCCGCACCTGGGGCAGGCCGTCCAGCGCCTTGTCGTACGGGTCGGCGTCGCTGCTGTGCAGCCGGCCCACCGGCAGTTCGGGGTTCTTCTCGGCGAGCCGCAGCACCAGGTCGTCGACCTGCGCGTTGGTCTGCGCCACCACCATCAGCGGCCGTCCGGCCTCGGCCAGCTCCAGGGCGGCCCGCACCACCAGCGTGGACTTGCCCGCGCCGGGCGGGGAGTCGACGACGACGCCGCGCTCGGCGCCGTGCAGCGTGTCGCGCAGGATCGCCGCCGTGGCACGGGCGGCCTCCGCCCCCGGGTCGAAGGCGGCGTCGGCGCCGGGGGCGGTCGCGGAGCCGAGGGCGGTCTCGGTGGTCACAGGACGTCCTCCTCCGTCACGGGGTCGGCCGCCTCGGGCGCGGTCCGCTCGCCGGGCGGGCCGCCGTGCGTCCACGGGGTCCGCTCCGGGTCGGGCAGCTTCGCGCCGCCCCGCTGCTCGTGCTCGAACAGCGTGAAGCACACCCGGTCCCCCTTCTCGGGCACGCTCCCGGCCTCCGGCTCCTTGCCGCGGCCCATCTTGTCGACGATCCGCAGGACGACGCTCACGCCTCCCTCGCCCCGCTCGTCGTACCCCACGAACTCGGCCGCCTGCGGCCTGCCGCCCAGCGACCGGTACACCTTCGCCCGCTCGCCCAGCTGCGGCCGGTCGTCCGTGCGCACGGTGACCAGCGGGCGCGGGCTGGGCCGCCTGCCCTCGCTGTAGGCCATGACCACGTCGGTGACCTCCCCGGCGAACGCCTCACCGGCCAGCCGGCGCCCGGCCATCACCAGCGGGTCGTCGAGCGCCTCCTGCGCCTCCAGCCGGGCCTGCTCGCGCTCGCGCGTGGCCAGCTTGTTCGCCGCGGTGACCGCGTCGTCGCGGCGCGGCTGCGGCGGCTCCCCGGCCAGGACCCGGTCCCGGTGCCCGGTGAACGACCAGCGGTCGCGGGTCCACCGCTCCTCGACATGCGCCCCCGGCGGCAGGGCCCGCAGCAGGTCCAGGCCCCGCCACACCGCCTCCCAGGTGGGGCGCGTCCGGCTCTCGACCAGGGCGCGGATCTCCCGTTCGGCGGCGGTGACGGCGCCGAGCCGCTCGTCCGCCTCCAGGCCGTCCCCGGCGGCGGCCAGCGCCGTGCGGGCCCGGTCGTAGCGCTCGATGGCGGGGGCCAGCAGCTTGTTGTCGAACGCCGGGTCGGTGGCCGGGCCCGCGGGCGGGCACAGCAGCTGGCCGGCGGTGTCCCGGGCGAGCTCGGCGCGGGCCGCCGCCTGGGCGCCGGACATCCCGTCGGGCGGGTCGATCCAGGCCAGCAGCGCCCCCAGGTGCTGGTCCTCCAGCGTGGACTGCCCGGTCGCCCAGTGCCGGCCCAGCAGGTCCGTCATGGCCAGCAGCAGCGACGAACCGGGCACCCGGGCCCGCTCCCCGTAGTGGGTCAGCCACCGCCCGAGCAGCGGAACCCGCGGCGGCGCCGGGTACGGAGCCTCGGGGTCCTGCTCCGCCGTCCGCCGAAAGCGCATGGAACGGCCCAGCAGCCGTACGAAGTCGATGCCCGCGCGGCTCGGCACGATCAGCTGTGCCGCGTCCGCGCACAGGTCGACCTCCACCTTGACCCGCTTGCCGGTCTCGGGGTCGGTCTCGGCCCGCTCGGCGCTCTCCACGGCGTCCGTGTACGACTCCAGGTGCGGCAGGACGATGTCCGCCAGCTCGGCCAGGAACGCGAACCTGAGGTCGCGGTCGCGCGGCTGCGGGACGGCCAGCAGCCGCGGGGCGTCCCGGTCGGTGCCGACCAGCGCCCCGAGCGGGGCGCCGGCCTCACCGGCGGTGGTCAGCGGCACGAAGACCAGCGGCCGGCCGGACAGGTGCCGGTGCCGGACCGTGGCGGCGGGCTGGGCCCGGCCGCCGCGCACCGCCTCCAGCCGGGCGAGGGTGGTGATCAGCGACACGCGGCCACCTCCGGTCCGGCGGGAGAGGACCCGGCGGGAGAGGATCCGGCGGGGGAGACCGGGGGGCCTCCCGCGCGGGCGGCGTCCAGCGCCTCCGCCCGCAGCACCGCCGCGCGGCGCAGCGCCGCCACCGCCGGGTCGTCCGGATCCCCGGCCTCGCCGCGGGCCGCGGCCAGGACGTCCTCGACGGAGGACAGCCCGCCCAGCTCGGCGCGGACCGGACGGCCGAGGGCGGTCACGGCGCCCGACGCGCGGGCGCGGGCCCGGCAGTGGAAGGCGAGGTCGCAGGTGGACAGGCACTCGGGCACGTACGTCGCCGGGACCGACTCGACCGCGGCGGTCAGCTCCTCGGCGGGCAGCTCGGGGGAGAAGCAGATGCCCTCGGGGAGCGTCCGGGCGATCTCCTCCACGCGGGTGAGACGGCTCAGCTGCCGGGCGGTCACCGCGCGCTGCCTGCGGACGTCGACGGCGGAGGCGGTGGGCAGGTTCGAGAAGTCCTTGGGACACACCAGCAGCACCCGGTGGCGCACGCGCGGGGGCGCACCGTCCCCGGCGAGGCGGGCCGCCACGTCCTCCAGCGCCAGTACGTACACGGCCGCCTGCCGGGCCGCGGCGCCGACCTTCGCCGGGTCCGCGGAGCCGTCCAGCATCGGGAAGGACTTGATCTCGACGACCGTCCAGCTGCCGTCGGGGTGCACCACCACCGCGTCCGGCTCCAGGAAGGCGGGGGAACCGGCGACGTCCAGCGCCAGCATCGGGTGGTCCAGCAGCGTCCACGCGCCCGCCCCGGCCGCCTCGCGCAGCGCCAGCGCCGTACGCGCCACCCGGCCCTGCGGACCGGCCGCGGACAGGTCGGGCACCCCGGCCCGCGCGGGCGGCTCGGCGCCCGGGTCCAGCCACTCGTGCACGAGCCGCAGCAGCTCCGCGCCGCCGTCCGCCGTGACCCGCGCCTCGAACGCGTTGCCCCGCATGAACGCGAACTGCGACTGCCCGAAGGCCGACGGGGCGCCCAGGGCGCGCGCCAGCGCCGCCTTGTCCACCCCGGCGCCGTCGAGGACCGCCCGCCGTCCGCAGCCGGGGTTCGCGGCGAGGGCGGCCAGGGCGCGCGCGTCCAGCGCCTTGGCCGGTACGCCGGGGCCGCGCAGCTCAGCGAGCCTTGCCCAGGCTCTCGACCTCGCCGGAGCGGGCAAGGCTCCCGTCCGGAGCGCCGTCCCCCGTGTCCGCGGGAGGGACGCCGGGCTCGGCCGCCGCCGGGAACCGCTGCTCGCGCTGCCGTGGAATTCGCTCACCCGCCGAAGTCTGGCATCCGCCACTGACAATCGGGGACCCCGCACCCGGGGAGACACCTGTGCCGGGGGTGACCGCCGCGTCCCGGCCGGTCCGCGCGGCGCCCGTGCGCGAGGCGGTCGCGGTGGCCCGGCCGGCCGCCGCGCCGGGAGCGGTGCCCGTGGCCGTCCCCGTGCCCGGGGCGGCGAGCGCCGCGGCCGGGGCGACCCGGGCGGCGGACCACGCCCGGACCCGGTCCGCGCACCGCGTCACCCGCGGCGCCAGCACCAGCCCGAGCCCCATCACGGCCGCGCCCGCCACCGCGTCCAGCAGATAGTGGTTGGCCGTACCCATGACCACCACGGTGGTCACCAGCGGATAGACGACACCGGCCGCCTTCGCCGCGCGCGTCCCCCCGTACCGCCACAGCAGCACCCCGCACCACACCGCCCAGCCCACGTGCAGGCTCGGCATCGCCGCGTACTGGTTGGTCATGCCGCCCAGCCCGCGCGGCGCGCTCGCCTCGCCGCCCCACCAGCCGTACGCGCTGTAGTGGGCCATCGTGTCGACGAAGCCGTGGCCGGCGTCGAGCAGCCGGGGCGGGCAGGTCGGCAGCAGGGTGAAACCGATCAGCCCGATGAACGTGGACGTCATCAGCCAGGTCCGGGCGGCGCGGTAGTGCACCGTACGCGACCGGAAGATCCACACGAGGATCGCGGGGGTGACCAGGTAGTGCAGCGACGCGTACCAGAAGTCGGCCGGCACCCCGAGCCAGGGCTCACGCGTGAAGAGACGGTTGAGCGGGTGCTCCGCGTTCAGGCGCAGCGCCTTCTCGACGCGCAGGATCGCCAGGCCGTGGTCGACGGCGTGGGCGACGTCGCCGCGCACCAGGAGCCGGCCCGCCGAGTAGCAGGCGTACACGAGGACGATCAGCGGCAACTCGGTCCACCAGCGCGGACGGACGGCCGGGGCCGCCTCGGTGCCCGGTGTCTCGGTGTGCGGCATCCGATCGCCCTCCCCCTTCTCGCGCGTCCGGCAGACCGGTCGTGTCACTCTACGGCGTAACGTGCGCCCCTTTCCCGGGGCGCCCCCGGACCGGATAGACGCGAAGATCGCCCGCCGGGTTGCCCACGCACGCCGTGCGCGATGATGGAAGGGTTCGGCCCGAAAATCACCCGGAAAGGTCCCCCATGGCACCGCGCATCCTGCTGGCCCGGCACGGACAGACGGAGTGGTCGCTGTCCGGCAGACACACCGGCAGGACCGATGTGCCGCTCCTGGAGGAGGGCCGTCGCGGCGCCAAGCTGCTCGGCGAGCGCCTGCACCGGTCGCCGCTCGACGGCCTGCCGGACGCCGAGATCCGCACCAGCCCGCTCTCCCGCGCGCGCGAGACGTGCGGACTCGCCGGGTTCGGCGACCGCGCCCAGCCCTGGGACACCCTCATGGAGTGGGACTACGGGGCGTACGAGGGCATGACCCCGGCGGAGATACAGGCCGTCCGCCCCGGCTGGCTGATCTGGCGCGACGGCGTGCCCGGGGGCGAGACCCCGGCCGACGTCACCGCGCGCGCCGACGAGGTGGTCGCGTGGGCGCGCGAGCGGGACCGCGACGTCCTGGTCTTCGCCCACGGCCACATCCTGCGGTCGATCGGCGCCCGGTGGCTGGGCCTGCCGCTGGACTTCGCGGCCCGCATCCGCCTGAACCCGACCTCCCTGTCGGTCCTGGGCTGGGCGTACGGCGAACCGGCGATCGAGAGCTGGAACGACCTGGGGCACCTGGCCGGGGAGTGACGCCCCCGGGGACGGTCCGCCGTTCGCGCCCTCGCGCGCCGCTCAGCCCGTTCGCCGCAGCGCCGCGTACCGGTCCAGGAACTCCGCCACGCCGGGAGCGCGCCGGTGCGGCAGCAGCACGCGGGCGGTGCCCGCCAGCATCGTGTGCACGCGCGAGGACTGCACCTCCGCCAGCAGCCCCAGCACTCGCCCGCCGGCCGCCGCCGCCTCGTCCGGCCGTCCGTCCCGGGCCAGGTCGTCGGCCAGTTCGGCGCAGTACAGAGCGGTGTTCCGGGTGAAGTGCGGATCCTGCGCACCGGCCGCCCGCAGGGCGTGCCGCGCCGCCCGCCGCCACGCGCCCAGCGCCGACCAGCACTGCGCCTCCAGCCCCTCCAGCTCGGCGTCCCCGTAGAAGCTCATCCACTCGGGATCGGCGTCGCACGGACCCCGTTCGTGCAGGGTCCGCGCCCGGGCCAGCGCCTGGGCACAGGCGGCACCGTCGCCGAGCCCGGCCCAGCCGCCCGCCTCGCGCAGCGCGAGCAGGGCCAGCAGCCGGTCCGAGCCGAGGGAGCGGGCGACGCGCTGCGCCGCCTGCGCCGCCCGTACCGCCTCACGCGGCCGGCCCGCGTCCCGCGCGAGGAACGCCGTGTTGCAGAAGGCGTGCGCCTCCAGGGCCGTGTCCCCGGCCGTCCGGGCGGTGGCGAGGGCCTCCGCGTAATGGGAGCGGGCGTCGGCGAAGCGGCCGGAGTCATGCGCCAGCCAGCCCACCGACAGGGCCAGTTCACCGGCGCCCGCGGCCAGCCGGTCCGTCGTCGTCTGCCGGGCCGCGCCCGCGTCCAGCAGCGCGTACGCGGCGCGCAGCGGGGCCGCCGCCCGCCGGTAGAGTCCGTCGGCGCCATGGCGGTCGTCGAGCAGCCGGATCCTGCGGACGGTCTCCTCGAGCGCGCCCGCGTCGCTCGCCCCGGCCCGGCGCACGGGGCGCTGGGCCGCCGCGGCGTCGAGGGCGAGCCCCAGGGGGCTGAGGGAGGCGGCGGCCACCGTGGCGCCGCCGGTCATGAATGCGCGACGCAGCACGTCGCTCTCCTCGTGGTTGTCGTGCGGGCGGTACGTGGGGTGCGGATGGTGCGGCTGGTTCGGGTCGTGCGGATCACCGGGGCCACGGGTCCAGCCGCCGGTCCGGGCCCCGCGACCGCGGACGGACGAGCGGGGCGCGAACCCCAGATCGGTGAGGGTGCGGCCGGGAAACATGTGTAGGAACACGCGTTCGTACGCGTAGTTCGGGCAGCGGATCTCGCCCGACTCGACCCGGCCGATGTACCGCGCGTCACAGCTGACCCGCTCGCCGATCTCCCGGGCGGCCCGGCGGACCGCCGCCGCGAACTCGGCCGGCGAGCGTTTCCCGCGCAGCCGCCGGAAGACCAGATTCGGCTGCGCCGGCCGGTCGGGCCGGCCGGAGGCCACCGTGGACGATGTCATGGCCGGGTCCTCTCATGCGAACCGTCGAACCATGCCGGAAACCGGGACGATTCAGGCTGATAACGGGTGAGTCGCCCGTGAGTCACCCGAGACGCCCCTGATTCCGGCGGGCACGAACGTACCGCCGCGCCCGGGCCGCCACGCGAGGTTTGCCGGCAAACGGCGCCTCCCGGCCGTCATCTGCCATGAACCGCCATGCTTTGCCGCGTCCGCGCCCGTAGCCGCCGGCGCCCGGAGACGTTGAACCCCCCGGGCCGGGAGGCCCCCGACTCCCGATCGCTCGTCCGAGGAGGCTTTCGTGGTGAAGGGCCGGATGGACACCAGCCGGATCGACGACCATCGCAGACCGCCGTCGGCGGCGGCCCACGCGCCCGCCCCGCGCGGCAGCGCCCCGCCGGGCGCCGAAGGCGTCTGCGACGTCGTCACCGTGCCGACGCGCCAGGGCCTGGAGGCGGTCGACATCCTGCGGCGCGGCGCCGGTGACGCGGTCGGCCCCGTCCTGCACGACGACGGTTGCGACACCCTGTGTTTCCTGGTGCCGCCGGGCACGGCCGCCGCGTGGGACGTGCCGGGCAGCACCTGCACGGAGACCGACGGCCGCGGCCTCAGCCTGCCGCCCGTGCCGCCGCTGGGGGGCTCCGACTGGCTGGTGCCCCCCGGAGAGGCCGATCCGGCGACCGACCCGGCCGTGCTGCGGGCCGCCCTGGGGGAGGCCGCCCGGCTGATCGAGGCGGCGGACAGCCGCTGCTGAGCGCGGCGGGCCGCCGCCCGCCGGGCCGGACCGCCCGGCGCGTCCGCCCGCCGCGATAATGGCCGGATGGGAAAGTCCAGGAACGCCCGGCGCGGGCGCGGCGCGGAGCGGACCGTCGCCGAGCGGGTCGACGGAGGGCTCGCCGAGCTCATACCCGACCGGGACCGGCCGCGCGCCTGGACGCTGCTGATCGACGGGGCGCCGCAGTCGCACGTCGACCTGGACGACCCGGCGTATCTGTCGTTCGAGTACCAGCGCCGCCTCGGGCACGTCATCGACCTGGCCGCCCCGCCCGGCAGGCCCGTGCGCGCCGTGCACCTCGGGGGCGGCGCCCTCACACTCGCCCGTTACGCCGCCGCCACCCGCCCCCGCTCCACCCAGCAGGTCGTCGAGCGCGACGCGGCCCTGGTCCAGCTGGTCCGCCGGGAGCTCCCGCTGGATCCCGGCGCCCGGATCCGGGTGCGGTCCGCCGACGCCCGCGACGGGCTGGCCAAGGTGCCCGACGGATGGGCGGACCTCGTCATCGCGGACGTGTTCAGCGGGGCCCGCACCCCGGCCCATCTGACGTCGGCCGAGTTCCTGGACGAGGTCCGCCGGGCGCTGGCACCGGGCGGGGTGTACGCCGCCAACCTCGCCGACGGCCCGCCGCTGGCCCATCTGCGCGGTCAGATCGCCACCGCCGCCGCCCGCTTCCCCGAACTCGCGCTGATCGCCGACCCGGCCGTGCTGCGCGCCAAGCGCTTCGGCAACGCCGTCCTCGTCGCCTCCGCTCACCCGCTGCCGGTCGCCGAACTGACCCGCCGCGCCGCGTCCGACCCGCATCCCGCGCGCGTGGAGCACGGCAAGGCGCTGACCGACTTCACCGGAGGGGCGGCGCCCGTGACGGACGCCGTGGCGGTGGCGTCACCGGCGCCGCCCCCGTCCGTCTTCCGCTGACGCGGCGGTTCGGCGACTTTCGGCCCCCACCCGGAGGCGGCCCGACGTGTCCGGCGCGCACCCCGGCACCCGCTCTCCCGCATGCCGAGCGGGGGCGGCATCCTCGGACGCCGCCCCCGCTCCCTCGCCCCCCGAGGCTCCTACCGCTCCCCGATCTCCGGGAGCTTCCCCGTCCGGGCCGCCTGCCCGTACCAGTGGGCGCTGGACTTCGGGATCCGCTCCAGGGTGACGTAGTCGACGTAGACGGCGCCGAAGCGCTTGCCGTAGCCGTACGCCCACTCGAAGTTGTCCATCAGGGACCACAGGTAGTACCCGCGGACGTCGGCGCCGTCGGCGATGGCGCGGCGGACCGCCGACAGATGGCCGTGCAGGTAGGCGATGCGCTCCGGGTCGTGGACGTGGCCGTCGGACTCGGGCTTGTCGTCGTAGGCGGCCCCGTTCTCGGTGATGTACAGGGGCAGGCCGGGCGCCTCACGGGTGTACCGCATGATCAGCTCGTGCAGGCCGGACGGGTCGATCGTCCAGCCCATCTCGGTGCGCTCGCCCGGCGTCTGGTGGAACGCCACGTCCTGCGCGGCCGGCCAGGGCGAGTGGTCGCTGGAGCCGTGGCCGTCGGCGCGCGGACCGGGCGGGGCGGACTCGGCCGCCGACACCAGGGTGGGCGTGTAGTAGTTGAGTCCCAGCGCGTCCAGCGGCTGCTGGATCGCCGCCAGGTCGCCGCTGTGGACGTACGACCAGTCCGTCAGCGACGCCGTCGCCTCCAGCAGCGACTGCGGGTAGGCGCCGTGCAGGATCGGGCCGTGGAAGACGCCGTTGGCCAGGTCGTCGATCTTCCGGGCCGCCGCCAGGTCCGCGGGCCGCTGCGACAGCGGGCGGACCACGGAGGAGTTGAGGCTGATCGCCACCGAGTTGCGGGCCGGCATCACCGAGCGCAGGGCCGTCGTGCCCAGCCCGTGCGCCAGATTGAGGTGGTGGGCCGCGCGCAGGGCGGCGGCCGGCTCCGTGCGGCCCGGGGCGTGCACCCCGGAGGAGTAGCCGAGGAAGGCGCTGCACCACGGCTCGTTCAGCGTGATCCACTGCTCGACGCGGTCGCCGAGGGCCTCCCCGACGATCTGCGCGTACTCGGCGAACCGGTAGGCGGTGTCCCGCTCCGGCCAGCCGCCGGCGTCCTCCAGCTCCTGCGGCAGGTCCCAGTGGTACAGGGTGACGGCGGGCTTGATGCCGTGCGCGAGCAGTTCGTCGACGAGGCGGCGGTAGAAGTCCAGGCCGCGCTGGACGGCGGGACCGCGCCCGGTGGGCTGCACCCGGGGCCAGGAGACGGAGAAGCGGTAGGCGGTCAGGCCCAGCTCCGCCATCAGCGCCACGTCGTCGCGGTAGCGGTGGTAGTGGTCGACCGCGATGTCACCGGTGTCACCGCCCTCCGTCTTGCCCGGAGTGTGGCTGAAGGTGTCCCAGATCGACGGTGTACGGCCGTCCTCCCGCACCGCTCCCTCGATCTGATACGCGGAGGTCGCGGCGCCCCAGAGGAAGGCGGGCGGGAAGGTTGCGGCCATCAGGTCAGACATGGAGTCGCTCCCGTGAGTCGAGGGCGCCAATTATGCATGGGAGCGCTCCCACAATGGAAGGGGGGCCGCGTCGCCCAGTCGCGCGGGCCGGACCGGTCGCGGGGGCGCGGCCGGTCCCGCGCGGTGCGGCCGGGTGCCCCGGGTCAGGCCGATTCGCGCACCACCAGCTGCGTCGGCAGGACGACTTCCCGGTGGCCGGTGCCGCGCTCGGCGATCTCGTCCAGCAGCAGGCCGGCCATGGTGCGGCCCATCTCCTCCAGCGGCTGGCGGACGCTGGTCAGCGGGGGATCGATGTGCCGGGCCACGATCGAGTCGTCGAAGCCGACGACGGCCACGTCGTCCGGCACCCGCCGGCCGGACGCGCGCAGCTCCAGCACGGCGCCCGAGGCCATCACGTCGGACGCGGCGAAGACGGCGTCCAGGCCGGGGCGCCGGCGCAGCAGCTCCCGCATGGCCGCCCGGCCGCCCTCCTCGGTGAAGTCGCCGTGGGCGATCAGCTCCTCCTCGACGGTGATGCCCGCGGCCTCCAGCGCGTCCCGGTAGCCGTCGAGACGGGCCTGGGCGGCGTCCATGTCCAGCGGCCCGGTGATGGTGCCGATGGACCGGCGGCCCCGCGCCAGCAGGTGCTGGACCGCGCTCCTGGCGCCGCCGCCGTTGTCCGCGCGGACGTGCCCCAGCCGCTCCCGGTGGCTGCGCCGGCCGGCCAGCACGGTGGGCACGGAGAGCTCCTCCAGCCGGTCCGGCAGCGTGTCGTCGCTGTGCACCGCCATCATCAGCACGCCGTCCACCCGCTGGGCGGACAGGTAGGCGGCCAGCCGCTCGTACTCCTTCTCGTCGTCCGCCAGGACCAGCAGCAACTGCATGCCGGCGCTGGCCAGACGGGCGGAGACGCCCCGGATGATCTCCGGGAAGTACGGCTCGGAGAAGAGCCGGGTCTCGGCCTCGGGGACGACCAGGGCCACCGAGTCGGTGCGGCGGGTGACCAGGGAGCGGGCGGCGCGGTTGGGAACGTAGCCGAGGTCGGCGATGGCCTGCTCCACCGCGGCCCGGGAGCGGGCGCTCACCTTGGGGGAGCCGTTGATCACCCGGGAGACCGTGCCGCGGCCGACACCGGCGCGGGCGGCCACGGCGTTCAGGGTCGGGCGCCGGACGCCCGCGGTCGCGGGCGGCTGTTCGGCAGGGCTCATCGTTCACCTTCCGGCGTTCAGTGGGGGCTCGCGTCATTCTCACCCAGAAAACCGGCCGGTGGCTTTCACGGGCCGCTCAGATGCCCTGCCGCAGACGGGAGTTCGGCCGTTGACCTGCGGAAACGACACACGGGATGAGCCGGGGGCCGGGGAATGGGACGCGGCGGGGCGACACATTCCCGTGACGTGCGGAACACGCTTGCGCAACAACGCCGTTTTCAAGTCTTGACACCCGGCCCGGCAGCAAGGAGTCTTCCGGCATGCCGCGTGGGAGCGGTCCCACGGTCGGTCCGGGGGTTCTCTCCCCCTGTCGGCAGAACCACCAACGGCCCTTCCCTCCGCCTCAGATGACACATCGTTGACCAGCTCCCTTCGCACCGCACCTCGTGTGCTGTGGGCCTGGCCGCTGCTCGAACCGAGAGGGCAGGTCCGGATCGCCGGGCTCCGGCGGTCTGAATCCTGAGGTCCCGTTCGCCACTGGAACAAGGAGTAGTGGAATGCGCATCACCCGCACCGGCGGCGGTCGTGGCCGCAGAGCAGCGGCCCTGACCACGACGGCCCTGACGGCCTCGGCCCTGCTGCTCACCGGATGCAGCGACGACGGCGGCTCGGACGAGGCCGCGGACTCCAACGGCAAGATCACGCTGACGGTGGCCGACTACGGGCAGTTCGGCTACAAGGAAGCCGGTCTGTTCGAGAAGTACCAGGAGCTGCACCCGAACATCACGGTGAAGGAAGAGGTCGCCGCCAACGAGCAGGACTACTACCCGAAGCTCCTTCAGCAGCTGAACGCGGGCAGCGGCCTGGGAGACGTCACCGCCATCGAGGTCGGCCGCATCACCGAGATCGTCACCACCCAGGCGGACAAGTTCACCGACCTGAAGGACTCGATCAACGTCGGCGACTGGGTGCCCTGGAAGGCGAAGCAGGCCACCACCAAGGACGGCGCGGTCATCGGCGCCGGCACCGACATCGGCCCGATGTCGCTGTGCTACCGCAAGGACCTCTTCGAGAAGGCGGGCCTGCCGACCGACCGCGAGGAGGTCGCCAAGGCGGTCGCGGGCGGCTGGGAGGACTACATCAAGCTCGGTGAGCAGTACAAGAAGAAGGCGCCCGCCGGCACCTACTTCATGGACTCCGCCAGCGCCATGTTCAACGCGGTCGTCAGTTCCTCCCCGGAGCAGTACTACAACGCCGAGGGAGAGGCGATCTACAAGGAGAGCGCCTCCGTCAAGCAGGGCTGGGACCTGGCCGCCGAGGCCGCGGAGAAGAAGCTGACCCAGGGCCTGGCCCAGTTCCAGGACCCCTGGAAGGCGGCGCTGCGCAAGGGCAGCGTGGCCACCGTGGTCTGCCCGGCCTGGATGTCCGCCCAGATCGCGACCTACTCCGGCGACGACTACAAGGGCAAGTGGGACATCGCCCGTTCGCCCGGCTCCACCGCGGCCAACTGGGGCGGCTCCTTCCTGACCGTCCCCAAGAGCGGCAAGCACGTCAAGGAGGCCATCGAGCTGGTCAAGTGGCTGACCGCCCCCGAGCAGCAGGCCGCCGTGTTCAAGGCGACCGGCATCTTCCCGTCGAACCAGAAGGCCTACGAGCTCCCCGACGTGAAGAACGGGAAGCTGCCGTACTTCAACAACGCCCCGGTCGGCCAGCTCTACGCCGAGGAGGCCAAGTCCATCCCCGAGGCGGTGCTCGGCGCGAAGGACGCCACCATCAAGGACACGATCTCCCGGGAGATCAACAACATGGAGCAGCGGGGCACCAAGCCCGCTGACGCCTGGGAGTCCGCCACCGAAGAGATCGACAAGGTGATCGGCTGACACCCGGTGCGGGCGGCCCGCGGGCCGCCCGCACCGCGCTCGGGCGTACGGGACCGTACGGGGGTCCCGCTTCGCGCGGGGCCGCCCCCGCCGGGGGCCGGCCGCCGAGCGCCGGTCCGGTCCGCGGCGTCCGGCAGCACGCACCGGACGCCGCGGCGCCGTGTCCTTCCCGGCTCGCGGCGCGACCCGGGCCGGGCTCCCGGCACGTTCCGGCGCCGCGCCGCGCGGCGGAGGCCTCACCCCGCCCCGGCACGGACGACCCGGGCCCGGGCGACCCGGGCCCGGGCGATCCGGGCCCGGGCGATCCGCGACCGACGGGCGGGCGGACCGGGCCCGGCCCCGGCGCCCGGACCCGCGGGCCCGGCATCCGGCGGCCGGGCCTCAGCACCGCACGCACGTCAGGCCGCGCCGCGGACCGCTCGCCACCACGGCGGCCCGCGCAGGGGACGCCGGGACGGGCGCCCGGCCCGTGACTCGTCTTCCGCCCCGCCCCCTACCCGGCCGAGACCTCCCAGGGAAGGATTCCCTCCGTGGCAACGACAACCCCCGCACGGGGCGCCCACACCCCGCCGACCGGCGGTTCCGGCGGCGCGCCGAACGGACGCAGCGCCTGGCGCGCGCGGCTGTGGCGCTTCGACGACAAGGTGTCGCCGTACGCGTACATCGCCCCCTTCTTCCTCATCTTCGGCGCCTTCGGGCTCTACCCGCTCCTCTACACCGGGTGGATCGCCCTGCACCGGGTGGAGATGACCAGCCTCGACCAGTCGGAATGGGTCGGCTGGGACAACTTCGCCACGATCCTCCAGGACTCCGAGTTCTGGACGTCCGTCAGCAACACCTTCATCATCGGCGTCATCTCGACCGTCCCGCAGCTGCTCATGGCGCTGGGCCTGGCCCACCTGCTCAACTACAAGCTGCGCGCCAGCACGTTCTGGCGGACGGTGATCCTCACCCCGTACGCCACCTCGGTGGCGACCGCGGCCCTGGTCTTCGCCCTGGTCTTCCGGGCCGACGGCGGCATCCTCAACTGGGTGCTGAGCTTCTTCGGTGTCGACAACATCGACTGGGGCAACGGGCACTGGACGTCCAAGATCGCCATCTCGGTCATCGTGATCTGGCGCTGGACCGGCTACAACGCGCTGATCTACCTGGCGGCCATGCAGGCCGTGCCGACGGACCTGTACGAGGCGGCCTCCATCGACGGGGCCAACCGCTGGCAGCAGTTCCTCAAGGTGACCATCCCCTCGCTGCGGCCGACGATCCTGTTCACCATCGTCATCTCGACCATCGGCTCCCTCCAGCTGTTCGGTGAGCCGCTGCTGCTGCAAGGCGGCACGCTCGGAGCCGTGGGCGGCAGTGAACACCAGTACGAGACCCTCAGCATCTACCTCTTCAACTACGGCTGGAAGCTCGGCCACCTCGGTCCGGCCGCGGCCGTCGCCTGGGCCATGCTCGTGCTGCTGCTGATCATCGCCCTGATCAACTGGATCGTCGGCCGGTACGTGCGCAAGAACGCGGTCTGACGGGAGCGATATCGATGACTACGACCAGTCCCACCAAGACCGCCGCGCCGGACCTGGACCCGGCACCGTCCGCCGCCGGCGCGGGCCCGGGCCGCAGCCGCTTCAAGATCGGCGCCGGCGGCCAGCTCAAGGGCGGCCCCTTCACCTACATCGCCCTGGCCGTCGTCGGCCTCGGCTCGATCTTCCCGCTGTACTGGACGCTGGTGGCCGCCTCGCACGACCAGCAGCGCGTCCTCGACTCCCCGCCGCCGCTGCTGCCGGGCGGCCGGCTGCTGAGCAACCTGGAGGCGGCCTGGGAACAGGCCAACCTGGGCAAGGCCATCGTCAACACGGTCATCGTGGCCGGCAGCATCACCGTGGCCACGCTGTTCTTCTGCACCCTGGCCGGCTACGCCTTCGCCAAGATGCGCTTCCGCGGCCGCGGCGTGCTGATGACCGCGGTCATCGCCACCCTGACCATCCCCCCGCAGCTCAGTGTCGTTCCGCTGTTCATGATCATGTCGGACATCGGGTGGGGCGGCGAGCTGGAGTCGGTGATCTTCCCGACCCTCGTCGGCGCCTTCGGCGTCTTCTTCATGCGCCAGTACCTGCTGGAGGCCCTGCCCTACGAGCTGATCGAGGCGGCCAAGGTGGACGGGGCGCACAACCTCCGCATCGTGTGGAGCGTCGTCCTGCCCGCGGCCCGGCCCGCGATGATGGTGCTCGGCATGCTCACCTTCGTGCAGGCGTGGAACGACTTCTTCTGGCCCTTCCTCGCGCTGAACCAGCAGAACCCCACCATCCAGGTGGCGCTGGGCCAGCTCAGCGCCTCCTACACCCCCGACCAGAGCATCGTCATGGCCGGCGCGCTCATCAGCACCCTGCCGCTGCTGCTGGTCTTCGTGGTCTTCGGCAAGCAGATCGTCGGAGGCATCATGACGGGCGCCGTCAAGGGCTGACGCCGGGTCGCCGCCACCGATCCGCCGGCCCGCGCACCCACCCCCGTCCGGTACGGCCCGCCACGCCCCGCATCCGGGCCGTACCGGACCCGCCGCGCCCCCCGCGCGCCCGACCGCTTTTTCCCCCGCCGCCGGCCCCCGTCCGGCCCCCTCACGCCACCTTGGGAGCGTTCTCACCATGACCACCGTACGACCCGAGACCACTGCCCGGCCGGCCACGGACCTCTCCTTCCCGGCGGACTTCGTCTGGGGCGCCGCCACCGCCGCGTACCAGGTGGAGGGCGCCGCCACCGAGGCCGGCCGCACCCCCTCCATCTGGGACACCTTCAGCCACACGCCCGGCAAGGTCCGCAACGGGGACACCGGCGACATCGCCGCCGACCACTACCACCGGTACCGCGACGACGTGGCGCTGATGAAGGAGCTCGGCCTGAAGGCGTACCGGTTCTCCGTCTCCTGGTCCCGGGTCCAGCCCACCGGCCGCGGTCCCGCCGTCGAGCGCGGCCTGGACTTCTACCGGCGCCTGACCGACGAGCTCCTCCAGGCCGGGATCACCCCCGTCGCCACCCTCTACCACTGGGACCTGCCCCAGGAACTGGAGGACGCGGGCGGCTGGCCGCACCGCGACACCGCCGACCGCTTCGCCGACTACGCCGAGATCATGGCCCGTGCCCTCGGGGACCGCATCGGCGTGTGGACCACCCTCAACGAACCCTGGTGCTCGGCCTTCCTCGGCTACGGCTCCGGCGTGCACGCCCCGGGGCGCACCGACCCGGCCGCCACCCTGCGCGCCGCACACCACCTCAACCTGGCCCACGGCCGGGCCGTCGGGGCGCTGCGCTCGGTGCTGCCGGCCTCCGCCCAGACCTCCATCACCCTCAACCTGCACCAGGTGCGCCCGCTCACCGGCAGCCCCGAGGACGCCGAGGCGGCCCGCCGCATCGACGCGGTCGGCAACCGGATCTTCACCGGCCCGATCCTGGACGGCGCCTACCCCGAGGACCTGCTCGCCGACACCGCGCACATCGTCGACTGGGGACAGCTCGTACAGGACGGGGACCTGGCCGAGATCTCCCGCCCCATCGACGTGCTCGGCGTCAACTACTACTCGCCGACCGTGGTCTCCCTGCCCGCCGACGGCCGCGGCGCCACCCGGAACGACGGCCACGGCGCCAGCGACCACTCGCCGTGGACCGGCTCCGAGCACGTCGCCTTCCACCTGGCCAACGACGATCTCACGGCGATGAACTGGGCCATCGACCCCAATGGACTGCACACCCTGCTGACCGGCCTCGCGGCCTCGCACCCGCGGCTGCCGCTCATGGTCACCGAGAACGGCGCCGCCTTCGACGACTACGTCTCCCCCGAGGGCCAGGTCAACGACCCGCAGCGGATCGCCTACCTGCACTCCCACCTGGACGCCGTGCGGCGGGCCGTCGCCGACGGGGCCGACGTGCGCGGCTACTTCCTGTGGTCCCTGCTGGACAACTTCGAGTGGTCCTACGGCTACTCCAAGCGCTTCGGAGCCGTCTACGTGGACTACCCCACCCAGCGCCGCATCCCCAAGGCGAGCGCCCGCTGGTACGCCGAGGTGATCCGGCGCAACGCGCTGCCGGACGCCGCCGCGCGGGGCTGACACCCGCCCCCGGGCGCGGCGGCGCCACCGCCGCCGGCCGCGCCCCCACGCGCCCCCGCCCGCTCCCGTGCCCTCCGACGGCGACGTTCCGTCGTGACGGAGGACGACGGGGGCGGGTGCGGCACGGGCCCGGCTGTTACATTCCTGGCCTGAAGGCTGCGGACGGGAGGCGGCGATGGCGGTCAACGGTGAACGGAGCCGGGGCGGTCGGCGGCCGACCCTGGAGGAGGTCGCCGCCCGCGCCGGCGTGGGACGCGGCACCGTCTCCCGCGTGATCAACGGCTCGCCCCGGGTCAGCGACGCGACGCGGGCCGCCGTCGAGGCGGCGGTGGCCGAACTCGGCTACGTGCCCAACACGGCCGCGCGCGCCCTGGCCGCCAACCGCACGGACGCCGTCGCGCTGGTCGTGCCCGAGCCGGAGACCCGGTTCTTCGCCGAGCCGTACTTCTCGGACATGTTGCGCGGCGTGGGCGCGGAGCTGTCCGAGACCGAGATGCAGCTGCTGCTGATCTTCGCGGGCGGCGCCCGGGAACGGCGGCGGCTCGCCCAGTACCTGGCCGCGCACCGGGTGGACGGCGTCCTGCTGGTCTCGGTGCACGCCGGCGACCCGCTGCCGGACCTGCTGGCGCAACTGGAGATCCCCGCGGTGATCAGCGGCCCGCGGTCGGCCGCGGAGTCGCTGCCGTCGGTGGACTCCGACAACTACGGCGGCGCCCGTTCGGCCGTGGAGCACCTGCTGGCGTCGGGGCGGCGCCGGATAGCCCACATCACCGGCCGCCTCGACGTCTACGGCGCCCAGCGCCGCGTCGACGGCTACCAGGACGCGCTGCTCGACGCGGGAGGGACGGCCGACGAGGGGCTGATCGAGCCGGGGGACTTCACGGAGGAGGGCGGCCGGCGCGCGATGGCCGCCCTGCTGGAGCGCCACCCCGGCCTGGACGCGGTCTTCGCCGCCTCCGACGTGACCGCGGCCGGCGCCCGCCAGGTGCTGCGCGAGGCGGGCCGCCGCATCCCGGACGACGTGGCCCTCGTCGGCTACGACGACTCCGCCATCGCCCGCCACATGGACCCGCCGCTGACCAGCGTCCGCCAGCCGATCGACGAGATGGGCCGCCGGATGATCGGCCTCCTCCTCGACGAGATCGCCGACCGCCGCCCGGCGCTCTCCCGGGGACCGGAGCGGCAGCAGGTGGTCCTCCCGACCGAACTGGTCGTCCGCCACTCGTCGTGACCGGCACATCGCGCACCCTCCGGCCGGGACGTCTGTGCGAGGTCACCGGCCGCTGGGGCGGGGGCCGTGGGGGTGGGCGCGGATGAGGACGTTGCAGTCCGAGACGCGTGAGCCGTCGCCGGCGGCCCGAGCCTCTTCCCGCTGGTGCGCGAGGTCCCGGCAGGTCGGGCAGCCCGCCACCGGGTCGGGCTCGGCCGGGAGCAGCCCGAGGACGGGGGCCGGGCTCATGGTGGTCCGGGTGATCACCGGCGGTGCCCCCTCACGAGCCGGGACAGAGCGAGGCCGGTCTCGCACCGCCCGACGTCATCCACACAGGGCTCGCACACCGTGACGTGGGTGTAGAGCGCGGCGTGTGCCCGGCGGCCGACGCACGGCCCGCAGGCGCGCGGCCACCATCGGCCGTCCTCCGGATCGGTCTGCTCACCGAGGTCGACGGCCGTCTCCACGGTCAGCCGCTCCGGGCACCACAGACACACCGCGCCACGGGCCTGATCCGGCGACAGGAGGTCGAACGTCGGCAGCGCGAGCAGGTCCATAGCCTCGGGCGGGATCTCGCGCACGCTGCTCACGGTGTCGCTCGGCATGGCTGGGGCCTCCACGGTCGCGGTAATCCGTTTCACACACGCGAAGCTACGGAGAGGTCCGCCACTCCAACAGAAATGTTCCGTAGCCGTTCAGTGACCCAGCGTCCCTGGACGGCTACGGAACATGACCCTTACGCCACCTGGAAGAAGGCCGACAACTCCTGCTGCTTCCGCGTCAGCCGACGCCGCCCCGACACCCGCAGCGACTGCTCGAACGTGGCCGCCGCCATCTGCTGGTGCCGCAGCCACTCCGGCGCCTCCAGATGCAGAGCGGCCAGCACCTCCGTCGCCTCGTCGGCCTGCCGCAGCATCACATGGGCCTGGGCCACGTCCAACTGGTGCCGGTTCCATGTGTTCGCGCTGGCTGTGACGCCCGCTGCCGAGACCCTCGCCGACAACCCGATCACCCTCTTCGGCTGGTCAGCCACCACCTGGTTCTCCACCGCCTGGAAGGCGACCGTCGACCAGTCGAACTTGCCCCAGCCGTACGGGTAGGAGGCTACGCCGCCGCCGAGCGCCGCCCCCGCCGTACGCGCCAGGCGCAGCATCTCCCGGGCCTCCCTCGGCCGGTTGTTGCGGGCTGCGGCAGACGAGGCACGCACCAGCAGACGGCCCCATACTCCGAGCTGGCCGCGCGTGGCACGGGAGATGCGAGGCTCGACATTGTCGGCGGTCGCCAGGGCGAGCCGCTCGGCTTCGTCCAGCCGCCCCTGCCGCATCAGCAGCCAGCCCTGGAGGTAGACGGCCGCGCTGGCCCGTTCCTGGTCGTCAGCCGCCGCCGCGTCGAACAGCGCGTCCCTGAGCGCCGCGTGCGCGAGATCGTACGCGCGGACCTGAGTCAGATAGCGGCCGGCGGTCTGGAGGACGTCGGAGCGCAGCTTCAGCGCTTCGGTGTGGTGTGGGCCGTTGTCGTAGTGGTCGACGGCTTGGCGGACGGTGGTGATGAGGGCCGGGAGGAACTGGCTGATGTGGCCGTAGTCGTCGCCGTAGTACGAGGTGGCGAGGGCTTTGGCGGTCGCGCGGAGGTTGGCGAGGTCCAGGTCGGGTTCGACGGTGTCGCCGAGGAGGAGTCGGCCTGAGGCGGCGATCGGTGGCGTGATGGCCTGCCGGAGCGGCATCAGGTCCACCTTGTCGTCGTCCGCCCGCGTGGTGGCGTGGGGCGCCCCGGGCTCGAACAGCGCGGACGTTTTCACGCGGAGGGCGCGGGCGAGTGCGTGGTAGGTGTCCAAGCGTCCGATGCCACCCCGTTCGATCTTCTTGACGACGGCGAGGCTGAGACCGGCTCGCTCGGCGAGCTGTTCTTGGGTGAGCCCTCGGGCGAGACGGTGGTTCCGGAGGCGGCTGCCAGGAAGGTCCGCTGATGTGTGGGTGGGATTCGGCACAGTCTGTCTCCGTTCCTTACATCCACTTGGAACGGTACGCCTGGTCGTGGGTATGTGTCGGTAAGGCCCTTACGGAGCCGTTCCATTGGGGCCGCGCCCGCGAGAGCGGCAGGGGGCGCGACGGCGGCGCCGAGCCAGGCCGCGATGTGAAGTGGTGGCCGCAGTGGCACTACGGTCATCGGGATCCACCCGGCACGGGGCAGGGAGAGAGCCCGGCCGTGTGGTGCCCGATTCCGAGAGAGGCGTGCGATGTCGCAGAACGTGCCCAGCTTCGCTGAACTGCTGGACGGCGCCCACCGGTCGGCCGTCCACCTGGAAATGCGGGACTCCTACGGGGTCGCCGCCGAGGCCGACGCGCTCGCTCGCTGGCGGGCGACCGGCGAAGTCGACGACGACCCCGAGTCGCCGTACTGGGCGCCGTGGACGCGGTTGATCCGCCGCACCGTCGATCGCGGTGTGATCGTGCGTCGGGCCCGCATCGTGTCCGAGCCGGTCAGCGACTACATCCGGTACGAGCACGCCGGGACCGTCGTGAATGTAGCCGCCGGCGAGGACGTACGGTGGCTGCCGCGTCGGCGCGCGTCCGACCTCTGCCTGCCCGGCAACGACTTCTGGCTGATCGACGGTCGCCTGATCCGGTGGAACCACTTCACCGGCGACGGCGCCAGCGCCCCCGGTGAGATCAGCGAGGACCCGGCCGCGGCCCGCCTGTGCGCCGAAGCCTTCGAGGCGGTGTGGCAGCGGGCGATCCCGCACGACGAGTACAAGATCAGCTAGTTCGAAAGGGTCCAGCCGCAGCATGGCCAGCTCTCCGTCCACCTCGGCCCAGGCCGCGCGCGAGCGCGTCGCGCGACGCCTGCGAGACCTGCGCGCCGACGCAGGCTTGACCGGGACGGAGCTGGCCAAGCGGTGCGGCTGGACCCACCCCAAGACGTCCCGTTTGGAGAACGCCCGCACAGCGCCCACGCCCGACGACATCCGCCGCTGGTGCCACGCTTGCGGCGCCGAGGGCCAGGCGGTCGACATCATCGCCCAGTCGCGTGACGCGGAGTCGGCCTACATGGAGTGGCGGCGCCAGGTGCGCGCCGGGCTCAAGCGCCTCCAGAACAGCTACATCGAGCTTTTCCAGGCCACCCGGCTGTTCCGCATCTACTCGCCCACCCTCATCCCGGGCCTTCTCCAAACCGAGGGGTACGCCCGTGCCGTGCTCTCCGGCGTCGCCGAGCTGCTGGAGATTCCCCACGACGCCGACCAGGCAGCGGCTGCTCGGGCGCAGCGCAATCAGATCATCCACCAGCCTGGGCGCCGCTTCGTCATGGTGGTGGAGGAGGGCGTGCTCTACCACCACCTGGGCGATGCCGACGCGATGGCCGCCCAACTCGGCTACCTCCTCACCGCGGGCGCGCTGCCGTCGGTGTCGCTCGGCATCATCCCCAAGAGCGTGCGGCGGACGCTGTGGCCCCAGGAACTCTTCCATGTCTACGACGACGAGCTGGTATCGGTGGAGCTGATGACCGCTCGGGTCCGGGTGACCCAGCCGTCCGAGGTCCAGATGTACCTACGGGCGTTCGAGCAGCTACGCGGCATGGCGGTGTACGGAGCGGACGCGCGGACACTCGTGCTGCGCGCGATCGAAGCCCTGCGCTAAGCGCTACCTTGCGGACACGACGACGTGGGCGTAAACGAAACCAGCCGGTGACCTCTCTACGAGGTCACCGGCTGGTTACTCTGGGTGAGTGACGGGACTCGAACCCGCGGCATCCTGGACCACAACCAGGTGCTCTACCAGCTGAGCTACACCCACCATGACCGGTGGTCCGGGAAGTTTTTCCCTGACCGGCCGAGAAAAAGTGTACAGGGTCCGAAGGGGTGCTCGCGCACGGCTTTCGCGGCGCCCCTTCCCGGACCCCCGCGCCGCCTACTCGGCGGGCAGGACGTGGCGGGCCGCGATCGCCTTGGCGGTGTCGGAGTCGGGGCCGGGCTGCGGGACGAAGACGGCCTCGCGGTAGTAGCGCAGCTCGGCGATGGACTCGCGGATGTCGGCGAGCGCGCGGTGGTTGCCGTTCTTCTGCGGACTGTTGAAGTACGCCCTCGGGTACCAGCGGCGGGCCAGCTCCTTGATCGACGACACGTCGACGATCCGGTAGTGGAGGTAGTCCTCCAGGGTCGGCATGTCCCGCAGCAGGAAGCCGCGGTCGGTGCCGACGGAGTTGCCGCACAGGGGCGCCTTGCCGGGCTCCTTGACGTGCTCCTTCACATACGCCAGGACCTGCTCCTCGGCGTCCGCCAGCGTCGTGCCGTTCTCCAGCTCCGCGAGCAGCCCGGAGGCGGTGTGCATCTGACGCACCACCTCCGGCATCGTCTCCAGCGCCCGCTCCGGCGGGCGGATGACGATGTCCACGCCGTCGCCGAGCACGTTGAGCTCGGAGTCGGTGACGAGGGCGGCCACCTCGATGAGCGCGTCGTCGGACAGCGAGAGGCCGGTCATCTCGCAGTCGATCCACACCATGCGATCGTTCATGCGAACACCCTACGGCGGACGTGCCGGGAGAGAGCCCCCCGGCAGGGGGCGGTGCGTACGGTCACCGCCGCTCCGGGGCCGCGCCGCGGCCCGGGCGGCGGTGACGGTGCGACGCCGGACGGGCGGACCGTGCCGTCCCGTCCGGCGTCGCGGGGTCCGCGCCCGCTCTCAGGTGGCGCTGCGCGGCCCCGGCACGCTCGCCCGGCTGGGCACGTACTCCCGGCCGTGCTCCGGCGCGACCGGTGCCGTCAGCGCGTGCGTGGACGGCGATCCGACGGGGCCGGCCGGCGTGCGGCGGGCCTGGTAGGGCATCGCCCCGTCCACGGGGAGGGGGCCGGAGGGCTGCCCGGCGTGCGGCGCCTGCCCGGGGGCCGCGGTCGCCGCCGGCGCGGTGGCCGTGCCGCCCTCCCCGTCGCCCTGCCGGTCGCCCTGGGGCCGCCGGGCCCGGTAGGCGGCCCGGTAGGCGGCCGGGGACGAGCCCAGCTGGCGGCGGAAGTGGCCCCGCAGGGCCACCGGTGAGCGGAAGCCGCAGCGGCCCGCCACCTCGTCCACCGAGTAGTCCGACGT